>NZ_FJVE01000005.1:315000-455000 GCF_900078195.1 Clostridium sp. Marseille-P299
ACTAATTCTATTCATCGATTGATACCCCCTTATATTTTGCAATCGCAGCCACATCTTTGTCGCCACGCCCAGAAATATTAACAACGATTATTTTATCTTTTGGTAGCTCCTTTGCAAGCTTTCTTGCATATGCAACCGCATGTGCACTTTCAATTGCCGGTATAATGCCTTCCATCCTTGATAAATACTCAAACCCTGCAACCGCTTCATCATCCGTTACTGGAACATAGCTTGCACGTCCCGTTTTATACAAATCTGCATGCTCTGGTCCAATTCCAGGATAGTCTAATCCAGCTGAGATAGAATATACCGGTGCGATTTGTCCATATTCGTCTTGGCAAAAGATAGACTTCATTCCATGAAATATTCCATCACTTCCCTTTGCAATGGTCGCTGCATGCATATCGGTATGAATCCCATGTCCAGCCGCCTCGCATCCAATCAAGGCTACCGATGGATCCTTGATAAATTCATAAAATGCTCCCATGGCATTACTTCCGCCTCCAACACAAGCAATTACCGCATCTGGTAATCTACCTTCCGCCTTTAACATCTGCTCTTTTATCTCTTTACCAATAACACTTTGAAAATCACGTACGATCGTTGGAAATGGATGTGGCCCCATAACAGAACCAAGAACATAATATGTATCATCCACACGTTTTGTCCACTCTCTCATAGTCTCATTTACAGCATCTTTTAAGGTTCTTGTGCCGCTGGTTACTGCATGAACTTTCGCACCTAAAAGTTCCATTCGAAACACATTAAGTGCCTGACGCTTCGTATCTTCTTCTCCCATAAATATTTCACATTCTAATCCCATAAGAGTGGCTGCCGTAGCAGTTGCCACTCCGTGCTGCCCTGCCCCTGTTTCAGCAATTACTCTTTTCTTACCCATCTTTTTTGCAAGTAGCACTTGCCCTAGAACATTGTTGATTTTATGGGAACCTGTATGATTTAAATCTTCTCTTTTTAGATAAACTTTTGCTCCACCTAAATCCTCTGTCATTTTCTTAGCATAATAGAGTAGAGAAGGTCTTCCCGCATAATTTATCATAAGATCCTCTAATTCTTTTATAAATGTAGCATCTTCTTTATAATATGCATATGCTTCTTCTACTTCTTTTACCGCATTCATAAGGGTTTCTGGTATATACTGCCCACCATATTCCCCAAAACGTCCTTTTTTCATTTAAATACCCTACCTTTCCTGCATAAACTCTTTTTATAACGTACTTCCATAACGCCAATGAATACTATTAATTCTTAAGTTTATGAATCATTTTAACCGCAATCCCATAAATTACTCTCGTTTTAAATCTGTGAAAGAAACTGTGTGCAGTAAATTCATTATTTCTCTAATCTTTACATCATCTTTAAATCCATCCACTTCAACGCCACTACTAATATCAAGACCATACGGATTACACTCACTCACTGCTTCTTTCATATTATTTATATTTATCCCACCCGCCAGAAAATAAGGTTTCTTAAGTCTTGGTATCATTCCCCAATCAAATACTACTCCACTCCCACCATAGGAATCCTTCTGATAGGTATCCAGTAGTAAATAATCACAAGATAATTCATCTGCCTTTTCTATTTGTTCTTTTGATACTACCCGAATTGCTTTAATCACTGGTTGCGATACTTTCTGCTTTAATATTTTAATGTAATCTTCTGTCTCATCACCATGTAGTTGAATTACATCTATAATGCCTTGTTCGCACAATGATAATATATGATTTATTGGCTCATTAACAAATACTCCAACGGATTGTATCTCCTTTGATAACATTGCTTTTAATTCTTTTGCAAGTTCATCACTAACCCTTCTTTTGCTATTTGCAAATACAAATCCAACGTAGTTAGGAAGAAACTTATTCACAAGAGCTATATCTTCTTTGCGCTTACATCCACAAATTTTAATTTTTGTCCACAATACCTCTCAACTCCTCAAGCTTCCTTTTTTTATTCTCGCTTTTCATTAAGGTTTCTCCGATTAAAAATATTCGTATTCTGGCTTCTTCAAATTTAATAATGTCCTCTCTATTCTTAATACCACTTTCAGCAATACAAATCACATCCTCTGGTATTAGATTTCTAAGACGTAGAGAATTCGTGATATCTACTTCAAAGTTTTTTAAGTTCCTATTATTAATACCTAATATACGAGCTCCAGCTTCAACTGCAATTTTTACTTCCTCCTCATCATGGGCTTCTACGATTGCTGATAATCCAATCAATTCACATATCTTTAAATATTGTTTTAGTTGCTCTAATGAGAGTAGGGCTACAATCAAAAGTACACAATCTGCCCCAATTGCCTTTGCCTGATAAATTTGATATTCATCGATGGTAAAATCCTTACGAAGAATTGGAATTTTTACTGATTGCGCTATTTCTGTTAAGTACTCATCACTCCCTAAAAAATAATTTGGTTCCGTTAATACAGAAATGCAAGTCGCATCTGCGGCTTCATAATCTTTTGCAATCGTTACATAAGGGAATTCTTTTGCAATTACCCCCTTTGAAGGTGATGCTTTTTTAACTTCACATATGAAATGAAGTCCCTCTTTCCTTAAAGCTCTTTCAAATAAAAAAGGTTCTTTTTGTATGGACTCTACTCGTTTTTTCATCTCAGCAAGAGATACTTTTAATTTATCACGGTTAACGCGTTCCACTGCATCTTTTGCTATGGTCTCTAAAATCATATAAGCCTCCAAGCTTTGTTCTTAATTCGAATAACATTAGCTTAATATTTATATTTATATTAATTTTCTTTTAAGGTCTCATTTGGTAACTCTTTTATTAGCTCTTTTAAAAACTCTTTGGACTCCTCTTTTAACAACTCTTTTAATAGCTCTTTTAATATCTCATTTATTAGCTCTTTTAATACTTATTCGATAATTCAATAAAACGCTCAAGTTGATGGTAAGCTTTTTTACTATCAATCATTTCTGCAGCAATGTCCATCGCCTGTCTTAATGAAATTTTATCTTTTACCATATAGATACAAGCTGCAGCATTCATTAGAACTGCATTTCTTTTTGGTCCTTTTTCACCCATTAAAATAGCCTTTGTTATCTCTGCGTTTTCCTTAGAATCACCACCTAGTAATTCTTCTTTTGCACACTTTTCAAATCCAAACTGCTCTGGCTCTATCAGATATCCATAAATGCTTCCATCACGTATTTCACAGCAAGTAGTACTTGCACTAATTGATATTTCATCTAATCCATCTTTACCGTATACAACCATGCCTCTTTTTACTCCAAGTCTTACAAGCACTTCTGCTAAAGGTCTTACAAGGGTTTCATCATAAACACCAAGCAATTGATAATTCGCTCCAGCAGGATTTGCAAGTGGTCCTAAGATATTGAAAATAGTACGAATTCCAAGCTCTTTGCGAACAGGAGCAACATATTTCATCGCGCTATGATAGGTTTGTGCAAACATAAAGCAAAGTCCTATTTCTTTTAATATCTCGGTACTCTGCGTTGGCGAAACCATTATATTAACTCCCAGTGCTTCTAATACATCAGCTGAGCCACATCGACTAGAAACACTACGATTTCCATGCTTGGCAACTGGTATTCCTGCTGCTGAAACAACAAAACTGGCCGTTGTTGAAATATTAAAACTGTTTGCCTCATCTCCTCCAGTTCCTACAATTTCAAGTACCTCCATGTCATGAAGTAATTTCGTACAATGTTTTCTCATTCCAGCGGCACTTGCTGTAATTTCTTCAATGGTTTCTCCCTTCATACGAAGGCCCGTAAGATACGCACCAATATGAATTGGTGATGCTGTACCGCTCATGATTTCATCCATTACCACCTCTGCTGTTTCATAGGATAAGTCATTGTTATTAACTAATTGATAAATTGCATCTTTGATCATTATGAATTCCTCCTTGTTTAACTCTTTTAACTACTTAATATTGTATTTAGCGCTGATTATACGCTATTTATTTCATTTAATCATACTCAACTATCCAAGAAAATTCTCAAGTATCCTTTTTCCCTCAGGAGTCAGAACGGATTCCGGGTGAAATTGTAACCCGTAGATATCATACTTTTTATGCTTAACCGCCATAACTTCTCCGTCTTTGGTTTCTGCTATAATATCTAGCTCTTTTGGAATACTTTCCTTATCTACTGCAAGGGAGTGATATCTTGCAACTAAACATCCATCCGTAATCCCTTTAAAAATTGGATCCATACTTACGGTTATTTCACTTTGCTTGCCATGCATTAATTCTTTTGCATACGTAATGGTTGCACCAAAGGCCTCGCAAATTCCTTGATGTCCAAGGCAAACACCTAAAATTTTTGCCTTACCTTTCATATGAAGTACTAAATCTTCACAAACACCTGCATCCCTTGGCCTTCCTGGTCCGGGTGATAAAATAATATAATCTGGTGCCATCTTTTCTATTTCATCTATGTTACATTCATCATTGCGAATTACATGAATTTCTTCAAACTTTCCTACCTCTTCTTTTTCTTTGCAAATACTCCCCACTAACTGGACCAAATTATAGGAAAAGCTATCATAATTATCAATTAATAGAATCATATATCACTCACCTCATTTGCCCTTTTGATTGCATCTATAACTGCACTTGCCTTATTTTCAGTCTCTTCGTATTCAAGCTCTGGTACACTATCTGCTACGATACCTGCTCCCGCTTGCACATATACCTTATCACCTCTTTTTATCGCAGTTCGAATCGCAATGCAAACATCTAAGTTCCCAGATAAATCTAAATATCCGATTGCTCCTCCATAAATTCCTCTTGGAACCTGTTCTAACTCATTAATAATTTCAACTGCTCGATATTTTGGTGCTCCAGATAAGGTTCCTGCTGGTAATAAAGCAGCTACTGTATCAAGGCCATCCTTATCCACCCTTAAATGACCACCAACCACAGACGCAATATGCATTACCTTTGAAAAACGATGGATTTTCATATATTCCTCTACAAGAACACTGCCATAACGTGCCACCTTACCCATATCATTTCTTGCTAAATCAACTAACATATTGTGTTCTGCTAGCTCTTTTTCATCCTTTAACAAATCTTCTTCAAATTGCCTATCTTCTACCTCATCCCTTCCTCGTTTCCTTGTTCCTGCAACTGGAAACGTGGTAAGTTTTCCTTCTTCTAATTTCACCATAGTTTCTGGTGAGGTCCCTGCTATTTGTACATCTTCACATTGGATAAAATACATATACGGAGATGGATTTGTTGTGCGCAATACGCGGTAGGCATTTAGTAAACTACTTGAATATTTAGCCTCAAATCTTCTTGAGATAACACCTTGAAAAATATCACCTTCTCTGATATATTCTTTTGTTTTTTCTACCATCTTACAATACTCCTCTTTCGTAGTATTGCAATAGAACTCTGCCTGTTCATTTATCTTCTGCTTTTTTAGTGGTATATTATCTTGTATGAAATATATAATTTTCTCTATCTCAAGAAGTGCTGCCTGATAGCCTTGTTCCTCTTCCTCCGCTTTGAAATTGACAATGATATTAATCTTTTGTTTTAAATGATCATAAGCAATAACCTTATCAAACAACATCAAATGATAATCATCGTATTCATTCTCCTTTAGCTTTAGCTTTGGTTCTGTGTATTGAATCATTTCATATGAAAAATAACCTACAAAGCCACCGGCAAAGGTCGGAAGTCCACTGATTCGAGGAGCTTTATATTGTTGCAATAACTCTTTTAGAGCTTTCATCGGTGCGACTTTTTCTTTCTTCTCAATGGCTCCACTTTTTATTGTAACTTCACCTTTACTTGCACTTACATGAAGTAAGGGTTGCATTCCTAAAAAAGAGTATCTTCCCCATCTCTCGCCACCTTCAACACTTTCAAGCAAATAGTAGTTTTTATCAATCTGTGCTATCTTACGAAGTAAGGTAATTGGAGTAATTGCATCTGCATAAATTTCTTTGCAAACAGGAATGAATTGATAATCTTCGAAAAACTTACTCGCTTGTTCATAACTTGGAATCACCATATCTTATTCTCCTTTTTAAGTTAATAATAAAGTTAATAATAAAAGTTATAACGAAAGTTAATAATGACTCTTTGTATACAAAGTGGCGTTTGATTTAAAGCTCTCCTTTCTTTTATGTTATAGGACAAGTACAATAAAAAAAGCTTCTGCCCCTATAAAGGGACAAAAGCTTATAACTTCTGCGATACCACCCAAATTGATGCCAATTGGCATCCACTCTATTTGTATACAAACATATACACCCCGCTGATAACGGTCAGGGTCCCCGTTGACGTCTACTCCCTTACGGTTTCAAGTCACCCTCACAAGTCCATTCCATAAATTCTACGGATAATAAAATCCTGTCTTGCCGTATCACACCAACCACGGCTCTCTGTAAAGACTTCCTTTACTTACTACTCTTGTTCATCGGTTTATTTGGTACTATTTATTTTTGTAAAGTATAAATGAACTGGTATTTAATGTCAATACCTAATTTTAATTATTTTATTGACCTTTTTTAATACTCAATATTTCTATTGTATCTATTTGCTTAGTACTTTTCTGAATATTACTGCTTATTAATGTATGATACCTAAGTATTTATATAGGATTCTTATCTAATTAAGATACTTACGAGATTATGTAAGATTCTTATCTATCTTTATAAGATTCTTACGCGATTATATAAGATTCTTACACAATTTTATAAGATCCTTACGAAATTATGTAAGAATACTATGCTTTGAATCCGCGATTTTGATCATATGAGTTTAAATAAGACTCATTTAAAGTGCCCTTACCATAAGTAAGACCCGCATATACTTGTTGGGTATTTACCATGACAGGACCAGAGGTATCTTGTTTGCTAATCTCTGAAAACGCTACTTGTAATTTCGTTATAACAGAAACTACGGAACTAAGTAAAGTAGCATCCTTTTTCATCTGCGCGGCAATTAAAGTTTTATTCACATAAGAATATAAACTTAACAAATCACGAGAAAGAGAAATTCTATAATCCAGTGTTGCCATTAACTCATTTACACATTTTCCAGCGTGCTTTAGCTCCTGAAAATATGCATTCAGATCTCCTTCTATAAAATATCGATTCGCCTCTTTTATATCAGACAAAAGGATATCGTATAAAATAACAACAAGTTCTGTTTTCGATGCTTGCGTTACACGCAAAGTAAACTCTTGTATTTTATCCTTTTCCATCTTTTACACCTTTACTTTATTAACCTTGTAATAATGTTAAAATCATCTGTGGTCTTTCATTTGCCTGTGCAAGCATTGATGTTCCTGCTTGTGCTAACACGTTTTGTTGTGTATAAGTTGCCATTTCTTCAGCCATATCTACATCTTCAATTCTTGATAATGCTTCTGTAATGTTTTCAGAAGATACATCTAAGTTTGCAATTGCATGGTCTAAACGATTTTGATATGCTCCTAATTTTGCACGAATAGATGTTACTTGATTTACAGCATTATCAAGAATAGTAATTGCCTCTTGTGCGCCTTTTTCTGTATTCACATTAACAACATCTGTTCCAAGGGTTGTTGTATCCACACGTGGAATTTTAACTGTCATTGTCTGTCCTTCATTTGCACCTATTTGTAAATCCATTGGACCTGCCTCTAAAACCGTAATAGATACATCATGATCTGTACCATCTACTTGATTGGCAGTACCACCATTCACTGTAGCATCTGTAAATTTTGTCTCAGCTGCGCCTGGTGTAGCCCTAAATTTTACCTCAAAGTTATTATTATCTGTAACCGTTAATATATTTCCCCTCGCACTAATCGTAGCTGTTTGTGAAAATCCATCTCCTAGGGTAGCTTTTGCATCAATGCCTGTGGCTTTTGCCCCTTGGCTACTTAAGTTAAATAACTTACATAATTCTTGGTTATCACAGTTGATTTCAATGCTTTGGCTTGAGCCGTATGCATTAGAAACAAAAATCAGCTCACTATCTACACTACCTAATTCTACCTGTTCGTAATTTGCATACTCTGGATCATCCCCACCTGGTTTTCCTGCAAACACCTTAATATTCATAGCATCTCCAGCAGTACGAATCTTTTCATATACCTCTGCTAATGTATCACCAACTTCGACTTCTACTTCCATGCCATTGATATTAAGAATTCCATTTTCACCATCTTTAATCTCGTAATTAGGATCATCTAATTTAAACCCACTAAGAACAGCCTGTCTTGCATCTTGTACAATCGTTAACTCCATATTAGATGCTGTAACGGTATCTGATAATGAAATTAATTGCACTTTATTACTACTAGAATACGACTGATTATCTACGCTACCATCTAATAAAGTCTTTGTGTTAAACTCAGTGGAAGTTGAAATACGATTTATTTCACTATTTAATTGATCGATTTCTGCTTGAATTGCAGCGCGATCCTCTGCTGTATTGGTACCATTGGATGCTTGAACTGCAAGCTCTCTTGCCCTTTGAAGCATTGCATTTACTTCATTTAGGGCACCTTCTGCTGTTTGAATCACGGAGATACCATCAGAACCGTTTCTTGAAGCTTGATCAAGTCCATCAATCTGAGTTCTCATTTTTTTAGAAATTGCCATTCCTGCTGCATCATCGGCTGCTCTATTAATACGATATCCGGAGGATAATCTCTCCAAACTTTTATCTAATGCTGAATTTGTACGAAATAATTGATTGTTAGCTTTAATCGCTGACATATTATGATTGATTCTCATGTTTATTACCGAATCCTTTCTTATGGGTTTTTCTTACTACCGCTCCAATTTTGAATGTGCTCTACGACTGCTTTTGCCGCCAGATACAACTCATTTGTTGATGTGTTATTTGTTGAATTTATAGCTGATTCACTTTCATTTGTTGCTTTATATATGCTTCCATTTTTAAAAATAAATTTATTATTACTTACAGGACTTGAAACATAGTAAAGTTCCTCTATATTAAAACCTAAGCCTTTTAGGTGATTACTTAGCTCATCTTCCTGATTTTTAAGCTCAGAAACAACACCTTTACTTTCTGCTGTTATAAAACATTTCACCTGCTTATTATCAATAGATAACTCAGCACTCACTGTTCCATAAGTCTCATTCGGGATTTTAATCCTAACCCTTCCTTTATCTTCTGACTCATGAATTACTGTTAGATTCATAGCCATAATTCCATCGGAGGTTTCCATTGGTATGTTAAAGTACTCTTTCTTACTTAGATTTAATGTTAATGGCAGTGCATTTCGAATGCTATTCATAAGCTGTAAATCTGCAATGTTTAAATTGTCCTCTTCTAAAGCTTTTCCCAACAAATTCTCTGTTTCCGTCTTTAAATGATCAAACATTGAAGTCAGCTTTTCCGGATCATCTATAGCATCTGTAAAATGTCTGATATCCCCTAGACTAGGATACTTACCTTCCCCATTCTCACTAGCATTTGTATCTATGCTTTTATTTTTAAGGCTTTTTGTAAGTTCATTAATATTTTGATATAAACTAGCTGGATTCTCACCCATTTCCTTAGCAGCGATTAAATTATTAATACTACTAGAAATCTCATATTCTTTTAAGAACTGCTGCTCTAACTCTGTATTATTACTTACGGTCTGAAGTTGCTCCATACGATTTCTTATGACTGGATCGTTCGTTGCATCTGTTTTAACTAAGTCAAACTCTTCTTTTAAACGTTCTAAACTAATATCTCCTAAGTTCTCACCAAATATCTTAACCGACTCATCTACTTTATCTGGTGAAATCTCTTTCAGTAACTGAGAAAGTATATTTTTTTGATACCAGGTTTCATCACTTTCTACCATACTGCTATCATTTGGGCTATTGTATGCCGCATTGATTTGTTCTGTAATTGATTCTCCTGCTTTTGCAAGGGAAACAAGTGAGCCAAAATCATCATTGATAGACGTATCCACCGTACCACGATTTTTTGTTCGAACTGCCGTTAATAAATTATTTAAAGTTACTTCTTGCCCTGCTTTTACAAGGGCACCAATGGCTGCACCATCGGACTTATCAATTTGATTCAAGAGACGATATATTCCAATGTAGGATTTTCTCTCATCTTTCGTTAACTCTTTATTATCTTCAAGTCGTACCAAGTATTCACTAAAGCTTTCTTCTCTTGACCCTCCATCTCTTTCCTGAATTGATTTGGCTAATTCATTGATTTCATCGATGGGCATCTGCAAAGGATTGATACCCTCCTTTATTAAAGTAGCCGTCACTGGAGGATTTAAATTCGTAAATAATTCATTTACTTTTGCATCATAAACCTTCATTGCTTGAATGTTTTCTTCGTTTATTTCAATGCTATTGTATCCTAATATTCGAACTGCACGCCTATTTGCATTTGTTAGATCAAGATTTAATTGTTCTAACATTTCATCTACATGTTCAAATGCCTTTACAATAGAATCTCCCAGATCAGACCTTGGTTTCGTCATTAAGGCCTCATAAGATTCTCCTGCATTCTTAAAGCGTTCTGTATATGTATTACCTATCTCAGTTAGGCTTTGTATCGTCTGAAGATTTCTACTTGTATAAGTACTACCAAGTATAGCACTGGGTGCTTCCTGTAAACTCTTTAAGCTTTCCGATGTTTCCTTAAGTAAAGAAAGATGTTCTTCCCCTGCCCCTACTTCTTTTAACAAGTTTTTATAATAAGAATCCTCAATTGTTTTTAATTCATCTACTACTTGGGATAGATTTTCTGTCTCTACCTGAAATCCTTTGATCAGCATTTTATTACAAGATTCCGTTGTCATTTTCAAACGGATTTCCTCTAATTGACGCTTTGCTGTTATGTACTGTATTGAGTCTTTATTTACATCAAGCTCGGAAGAAGCGTTAGGATTTTGTAGAATCTCATCTTGAGCCTCATTTAACTCCTTAAGGGTAAGTTTTGCTGCTCCCTCCTCTGTCAGGTCCAAACTTTCTGCTTTCGTTTGCTTCTTATAAAATGCAAGCAAAAGTCCATCTTCAGTTATTTTGTTTACATTACCTACAATTCTTGATGCAGCTTCACTGTTATCTTCATATACTAGTGTATTTCCTATATTACTTCCATTACGAATCATACGTGCTTCTGATTGAAGTGCAAAGTTAACAAAATCCCCTTCTTTCATTTTATCAAGAAACTTTTTGTATTTGATATTTTCCCCGGTTATAGGCAAATCTCTATCAATTAACCATCGAGCAGTTGTTAAATTATTCTCATCAACAGGAAGTCCCGCTTCTGTAATAACATTTGTTACTACATCAACGAGTTCCTCCCATGCTTCCTCCTTAGAATCTAGATTTTCTTTGGAACCACTATGCACTGCTTTATAAATATTTTGTGCCGTTGGCTCTAACTCGTTACGAATTAAATAGGCACTGGATGCATCTGATATTTTGCCAGCTTCTTTCGCTAGGTTCATGGTGGAAAGCATTCGTTCAACGTTTTCTTTTGTTACTGGAAGGTCAAGCTCAACTAATTTATTTGCAATCATATTCGCGGCCGTGGTATCTGAAACCATTCCACGTACACTTGCTTCAACAGACTCTCTTAATTTTTCCATTTGCTCTGTTTGATTTTCGATACCTTTTTGCTTTAGACTCTTTTGCTCCTTTATACGATCTAATGCACGTGACAAACGTTCTTGATTGAATTTTTCTAAGGTAAACCCTTCCTTTGAAAGTTCCTCATAATCTTCATTTGTCATTTTATTTGAGGTATCGCTTAAATCTTCTTCTGACTCTTCTTTCGTTTTCTCTTTATCATCTTTACGTTCTATAAAGCCATAGGAGTCTACATTTACCATAGTACACGAGGTATTACTAGCATTTCCATTGCCCCCCGCCTTACTTCCAACTTCCTTTAGTACAATACCTCCTTTTGATAAATCAACAATCTCAAATTGTCTTATTTCGCCCTCCTTGGCGTTTTGTACTGTATTTTTAGAGAATGTAAATTCTCTTCCACTAAAGTTGATGGAAACCTCGTCGGATACTTTGGAGATTACGCCTTCAATAACCTGTCCTTTTTCATAGCCAAGATTGCTTTTTTGCTGCTTAACAGCCATTTGGTTATTTGCCTGATTTGCATAAATTCCATTCATCTGCATAGATTTCACTCTCACCTGTTCTTTATTTTACAGGTTGAAATACTTTTTCAACCCTTATTTTACTTCTCGTTTATTGTTACTACATATTTCGGTCAAATATAACAAAAGCTTAATAGTTATTGCCACGATAAAAATATGAAACACTTTGGTTTTTATTGAAAGATTTTCTAATATGTGTTATTTGTATATAAATGAAGTACGAGTTATATCGGTATGTAATATCTTTGCTTTGAATACACTTATTATTAGCAGGATTTCTACTACCAGGATATGGTCGTCTTTATCTGGTAATTTTAGAAAGGCATAGGAGGATCTGGAATGAAAAGAGGTAAAAAGTGGTTATCACTTCTTTTAATTATTACAATGATTTTCACAATCGTTGGCTGTTCTAAAACAAATGACACTTTAGTTACAAAGGATTTTAATAGCTATTTGAATGATTACTTTATTGAAGAAGTAACTAGTGATACGATATCACTCCATTATACACTTGCTAATCCTGAAAGTTATGGAATTTCAGAGAGCGTTCAAACCTTAGGTAATTATTCAGTGAAACAAATGGAAGAAGATTTGTCTAAAACAGAAAATTATTTAACGTTATTAAAACAATATGATCCAAGCACATTAACAGAAGAACAACAGCTAATCTATAAAATACTGAATCAAAGTATGTCTCAAACCTTAAAACTAGGCGATTACTTATATTATCAAGAATGTCTTGGTCCAACCACTGGCTTGCAAGCTCAGCTACCGATTTTATTAGCAGAATACACCTTTTATGATGAAGAAGATGTGAAAGACTATCTTGCAATGCTTGCATGTATAAAAGATTTTTATTCTGAAATTGCAGCATTTGAACGTGAAAAAGCATCCTTAGGATTTTTTATGTCAGATGAAGTGGCTGATCTAATTATTGCTCAATGCAAAGATTTTATTGCATCCCCAAAAGAAAACTTCTTAATTGAAATATTTGATGAAAAAGTTGCTAATTTAAGCAATTTAACCAATGATGAAGTGGTTTTATATCAGGAAAAGAACCGCGATCTTATTCTTGATACAGTCATTCCAGCGTATCAATTAATTATTGATACTTTAGCAGAATTAAAAGGCTCTTGTAAGAACGAAAATGGTTTATGTGGATTTGAAAAAGGAAAAGAATACTATGAAACTATGGTGCAACTAAACACAGGTTCATCAAAGACGGTACCAGAAATGAAAACAGCCTTAGAGACAGCATTAAATAAGAGTAGAGCAACTATGACGACTCTAGCACTTACAAATGAGAATATTTACAACGAATATATGAATCTCTCCTTTCCATCTTCAGAACCGAATGAGATTATTACGTATTTAAAAGATGTCATTAAAGAAGACTTTCCTTATCTTGAAGATGTAAATTGTAATATAAAATATGTACACGAATCATTGCAAGAGCATCTAAGTCCTGCTATGTATCTCGTTCCACCAATTGATTTTTATACTGAAAACAACATTTATATCAACAATAATTCAAATTATGATATGGAAATGATTTTTCCAACAATCGCACATGAAGGTTATCCTGGTCACCTTTTTCAAAATGTATACTTTAGACAAAACAATCCTAACCCAGTTCGCAGTGTCATTAATGTATCCGGTTATGATGAAGGATGGGCAACCTACGTTGAACTTTATTCCTATGATTTTGCTAATATTTCAAAGGAACTTGCAAGCTTTTTAAAGGCAAATACCATTGCCCTTCATTGTTTATACTCACTAACAGATATTGGCATTCATTATTCTGGATGGACGAAAGAAGACACTCTTAGCTTTTGGGATAATTATGGAGTTAATAAAGAAACTGCTGAGGAAATTTATACGAATATCTTAGCTGAACCGGGTATTTATTTACCATACTCCATTGGATACCTCGAGATTATGGAGTTAAGAGATACTGCTATGGAACAATTAAAAGATGATTTTAATATGAAAGATTTTCATGAGTTTTTCTTAAATATTGGTCCTACACAATTTGAAATTATTAATGAATACCTAAACAACTGGATTAGCGATAAAAAGGTAACTCCTACACCATAAAATTATGGAGTAGCCCACTTATATTTTAATATAAAAATAAAAAGCTCATATGAATGATTCCTATTTAAAACTTCTTGTAATAAATATTAGAATCAGACATATGAGCTTTTCATTTTAATTTTTCTTAATGGCCGTACTTAAAAGAAATACGATAATTTTTCCTTTGTAAGCCTAATTTAGTTGTTGGATTATTTTACGTAATAAAAATCATCGGCTGGTAATGCACCACCTACTGAGTTTGGAGCCTGGTCATATAATACATTAAGATATCCAGAAATCTTCTCTTTCATAGCATCACCTTGGATTAAGGTAATATTACAATAAGGAATTGCTTTTTTAGCTACAGGAGCTTTCACAATATCAAATTCCTCAACTAAGTTCGCAGCTTCATCTACATTCTCATTTACATATGCTACAGAGTTTGCATATTCCTCTAAAAAGGCGTCGACTGCTTCTTTGTTTTCTTCTAAGAACTTAGTATTTACCACTACAACTCCTGTTACTACGGAACTTCCATCATTGCTTAAGTTCTCCCACTCTTTTGTAACATCAAGTGCAATACGTACCTTTTCATTTTGCATCATTACTGTTGTAACAAATGGTTGTGGAAGCATTGCAATTGCATTTTCTTCTTCACTTAATATTGCAGCAACTTCTGTTGCTTCTGATTTATACTCAATTGTAACATCTTTTGTTGGGTCAATTCCTGCAGAACTTAACAAATAGTTTAATGTATATTCTGGTGTTGTACCCTTTCCAGTTGAATATATTGTTTTTCCTTTTAAATCACTAACACTTTGAATGCTATCTCCGGATTCAACAACATAAAGCACACCAAGTGTATTAATTCCTGCTACCTTTATTCCACCCTGAGTCTTATTGTATAAAACAGAAGCTAAGTTACATGGTACTGCTGCAATCTTTATATCCCCTGAGATTAATTGAGCTGTTATTTCATCTGCTGCCCCTGCAATTGTAAAGTTATAATTGTTTGCAGTTTCTCCATTGCTAGCATCCTTCATTACCTTTACCATTCCCATAGCAGTTGGTCCTTTTAAGGCTGCAATTGAAATATCCATCTTTTCTGTATTCACAGGTTCATTTGTTGGCGTAGCTGTTGCTTCGTCAGTTGGTGTCTCTGTTGCTTCATTATTTTCCTGTGTAGTAGGTGTAACTGTAATCTCTGGATTCTCATCCTTCTTTTCTTTCGCACATCCGGTAACTAAACCGATGCAAAGTACCATTATCGTTAACAATGAAACTAATCTTTTCATAATTCCTCCCATTCTGCCACCTATCGTTGCACTAAATTCAATTTTTAATTATTAGCTCCTTTGGAATACATGGTTTTAACACGAATTCCTTTAATCATTCCTAATTTCCCTGAAAGAGAACTGATTACATTATTTTCTGCGTCAATAGCAATGCTAATAATATTAACTTTCTTTTCTTTATACGGAATACCCATTCTTCCTATGATATATGTACTATAGTCATGTAATATGCGGTTAACATCTGCTGAGGCTTCAATATCCTCAACGATTATACCTATTAAAGCAATCCGGCTCTCCAACGCTTCTCCTCCTTTCCTATAAACAAAAAAGAGCTGTTTCAATAATGAAACAGCCCAATATAAGTACGGCGCATTCTACCATATAATTGCAATTGTTAATGTGCTTACCTATCAGGGCATTCCTTTTATCTCAGCACCACAATTATACTTTTTTTTAGTATTATTGTCAACGAAGCAATCATTGATTTCATTATATTTTAAAGCGATAACCAACACCCCAAATAGTCTCGATATATTGAGGCTTTGATGTATTTGCCTCTATCTTTTCTCTAATTTTCTTAATATGAACAGTAACCGTAGCGATATCTCCAATGGATTCCATATCCCAAATTTCCTGGAATAACTCTTCCTTTGTGTATACATGATTCGGATTTTCTGCTAAGAATGAAAGTAAGTCAAACTCTTTTGTGGTAAATGTTTTTTCTTCCCCATTTACATAAACTCTTCTTGCAGTTTTATCGATTTTAATACCTCTAATTTCAATAATTTCATTCTCTTTTGCACCTGATCCAATAAGGCGTTCATATCTTGCTAAATGTGCCTTTACTCTTGCTACTAATTCACTTGGACTAAATGGTTTTGTCATATAATCATCTGCACCAAGGCCAAGGCCTCTAATTTTATCAATATCATCCTTCTTAGCAGATACCATGATTACAGGTATGTTTTTAACCGCTCTCACCTGCTTACAAATCTCAAATCCATCTACATTTGGAAGCATTAAATCTAAAATTAGTAAATCAAACTCTTCTTGTAAGGCTCTCTCAAGACCTGCATCTCCCGAATTTTCAATCGTCACATCATATCCTGATAATTCAAGGTAATCTTTTTCGAGTTCTGCAATTGCAACTTCGTCCTCAATTATTAGTATCTTTTCCATTCAAATTCCTCCCAACTTTTATTTATCTTTTTAATCTTTTATTTGTAGTTTCTTATCTTTACTATGTTTCGCTGTATTAGTCTCTGTCTTTACAGGCTCACTATTCCATTTCTTAATTGTAAAGAATATTGAAGTTCCAAAACCTTCATCGCTACTTGCCCATATTCTACCGGAATGTTCTTCAATAATTTTCTTAGCAATGGCAAGACCTAAACCTGAGCCACCTTTTTTTGAATTTCTAGAAGCATCAGCTCGGTAAAAACGATCGAAGATATAAGGTAAATCTTTTGCAGGTATTCCTACTCCGTTATCTTCAATTTCTACTTGTATAAACTCACCAAGCTCTTTGATTCTTACGTTTATCTTACCTTTTTTCTTTCCTAAATATTTTACCGAATTTCCAATAATATTATTAATTACACGCTTTAATTGCTCTGCATCCGCAATTGCTTTTGTATTTGGTGGCGTGGTATTCTCATATCCTAACTCAATATTTTTTAGTTCAAGATCTAAACTCACCTCATCAATACAATCACCAAAATATTCGCCTACGTCTATGGTGCTAAACACATATGGTGCCGCATTGCTATCTATCTTAGAATAAATGGATAGCTCATCTACTAATACAGACATATCATTTGCCTTAGAGTATATGGTCTTTATATATTTATCTCTTTTTTCTGGAGTATCTGCTACACCATCTAGTATGCCTTCTGCATAGCCTTTTATCGCTGTTAATGGTGTTTTTAAATCATGTGAAATATTACTAATTAACTCTCTTGACTCCTGCTCATATTGCATTCTAACTTCAATCAATTCTTTTAAATGAATTCTCATTTCCTCAAAGTCTTCGCACAACTGGCCTATTTCATCGTCTGGGTTTCCTGATATTGAGAAATTTAGATTTCCTTTTTTCATCTCATTGGTTGCACGTTTTAGTGTATCTAATGGTCGCAGTATTCCTCGATACAGCCAAAAGATTAATATTACCGCAGTAGTAACAATGATCATTACAAATGATACTACCGCCTGTATTGCAGATGATTTTATCTGTGGCACCAATGTATTCACATCTGTAACGACAAAGATAGTACCCTGTGAACCGTCACTATAATAAAAATCCTGTTGCTTTATTAGAAATGGATTCTTTCCACCAACATAGATTCCTCCATCAACATCTGTGCTATATACACCGAATTCAGGTAGGCTATTTCTTATAAGATCTAATTTGGCAGAATCGCCCTCAAAGATAAATTCCTTTCCTTTCCTAGCAACAATAAAGGAATACTTGTCCTTTAACTCATTATTTAATTCTTTTATATAATTTATATTTTCTAAATACTCTGGATTTTTTAAAGCTGCTAATTTTACACGATTATACACATCTCGTGTGACACGGTTTAGTATTTGCAAAGGATTCGTTATCAGTTGCACGGTACTAGATTCAATATCATAGGTTTCCTGAATAGAATTCACCTGATATGTGATAATCGCTTTTCCAATCGCGCAAACCATAAGCAATGGTAAAAATATTATAATTAGAAATGCCACTCGCAGTCTTCGTTTTAACTCCAATGATTCCCCTCCTAACTACCGTATTTCCTATATTATACCATAGTCTATCTTTTCTTACACATTAACTATCCATGATATTTCTTAACTTTTTGTGAAACTATTATTTCTAGGACAATGCATTTATGCTTTTATACCCTAAATTGAAAAAATGGTTTAAGTAAAATACTCAAACCATTTTTCATCATTTATTATAAATATTTTTTTAAATCCTCAACCTTGTCAAGTTTCTCCCAAGGTAAATCTAAATCATTTCTACCAAAGTGACCATAAGCAGCTGTTTGCTTATAAATTGGTCTTCTTAAATCTAACATTTTAATGATTCCTGCTGGACGTAAATCAAAGTTTTCATTGATAATTTCAGTTAACTTTTCATTAGAAAGCTTACCTGTACCAAAAGTATCAACCATGATAGAAGTTGGTTTTGCTACACCGATTGCGTAAGAAAGTTGAATTTCACACTTATCTGCAAGACCTGCAGCTACAATATTCTTAGCAACATATCTTGCTGCATAAGATGCAGAACGGTCTACTTTTGTACAATCCTTACCAGAGAATGCACCGCCACCGTGACGAGAATATCCGCCGTAAGTATCAACGATAATCTTTCTACCAGTTAAACCACTATCTCCATTTGGTCCACCAATAACAAAGCGTCCTGTTGGGTTAATGAAATACTTAGTATTTTCATCAATTAAATCTTTTGGTAATACAGGTTCAAATACATACTTTTTAATATCTTCATGAATTTGTTCCTGAGTTACATCTGGATCATGCTGTGTAGATAAAACTACAGCATTGATATGAACAGGTTGTCCCTCTTCATTGTATTCTACTGTTACTTGAGACTTACCATCTGGACGAAGATAAGAAAGAGTTCCATTCTTACGTACAATGGATAACTGCTTTGTTAATTTATGAGCTAAGGAAATTGGATAAGGCATAAATTCTTCTGTTTCATTGGAAGCAAATCCAAACATCATACCCTGGTCACCTGCACCGATTGCTTCGATGTCTTCATCAGTCATTGTGTTTTCTTTTGCTTCTAAGGCTTTATCAACACCCATAGCGATGTCTGCAGATTGCTCATCTAATGCAACAATTACACCACATGTATCTGCGTCAAAACCATATTTTGCTCTATCATATCCAATTTCACGAACTGTGTCACGAACAATTTTTTGAATATCTACATAACCTTGAGTTGTAATTTCACCCATAACCAAAACTAATCCTGTTGTAATTGCTGTTTCACAAGCAACACGACTCATAGGGTCTTGAGCAAGTAAGGCATCAAGTACAGCATCAGAGATTTGATCACAGATTTTATCTGGATGTCCTTCCGTTACCGATTCAGATGTAAAAAGTAATTTGTTATTCATTCGAATACTCCTTTCAAAAATAAAAAAAATCCGCAAAAGCGGACTTGATATAAATAATCAAATCCTCTTATTGTTCGATTAATCGCTCAACTTGGCACCTTCCGTATCAGGGGTTGCCGTGACTTCACCGAGTCTTTACTCTCCGTCACTCTGAATAAGAGAAATTCATACAATATTCAATTATACTTACTACTATCACTATTAGCATACAACTGTTTGCCAAATCTCTATAGTAAAGTTCTTGCTGAGGATGATTATTTGTGCATACGCACTAGTAACATGTGAAAATAGAATAAACCATAGCGAAACAAAAGTCAACAATTTTATTTTAATTGATAAATACTTACATTAATATAATTATTTAACTTTTATTTTAACATAAATAAGCCTAATTTATGTAAATTACTATTATAATTTTTAAATATGTACCAAATAAATACATTGATTGACATTTTTCTTGTATATCCCTATAATTAAGTTATAATTTACAATATTTTACCATTCGCTTACAATGTATTGGAGGTTTACTATGAAGTCGGTTAAGATCTTAACAAAACAGGCAACCCCCGGAATGACAGTCGCTGATGACATTTATACATTTAATAATCAGCTTATTATTCCTAACGGTACCATATTAACAGATAAGGCGATTACGCGTCTTAAATTTTATTCTATAAAAAATATACTCATTTCTGTTACAGAAGATATCCCAGAACCCATGCCAACAGAACCTTATGATAAGGAATTACATTCAGAGAAAGTAAAAAATTCAGTGGCTTTTAAAGATTTTAACAATTCCCTCTTAAACTCCACGGCTTCATTAAAAAAAGAGTTAATCCAAATTGCCAATGGAAACAAAGAAATAAATACAGATGCGCTGTATAAGCAAATCAATGCTTTAGCAAGAAAAGCACGTAACGGGATTCACTTATTTGATATGTTGCATTGCTTAAGAGATATTGAAGATGAGACATTTATACATTCTGTAAATGTTGCTTTGATTTGCAATACAATGGCCCACTGGTTAAATTTTGGTAAAAAAGACACTGAAACTGCAACACTTTGCGGACTTCTCCATGACATTGGAAAATTAGCAATCCCAAAAGAGGTAATCTACAAAACAGAAAAACTTACGGAAGAGGAATTTGAGATCGTTCGGTCCCATACAACAAAAGGGTATAATATATTACAACAAAGTAATGTTAATATCCATATTAAAATGACAAGCATTATGCACCACGAACGCTGTGATGGAAGTGGTTATCCTATGGGGATAAAGGGCGATCAAATTGATAGATTTGCTAAGTTAGTTATGATTGCAGACGTATATGATGCTATGACATCTGCACGTGTATATCGTGATGCTCTTTGTCCTTTTGAGGTATTATCCATGTTTAATACCGAAGGGTTTAAGAAGTTTGATCCTAAATATTTAATGACCTTTGTAGAACATGTTTATCAAACATATTTAAATAACAACGTACGACTAAATAATAAAGCCATTGGTAAAATCGTTATGATGAATCAGTTTTCCTCTACAAAACCTGTAATAGCGTTTCCTGACAACACATATGTTGATCTTACAAAAGAAACTGATCTTTTTATTGAGGCTATACTATAATATTTAATAAAGGGCGGAATTCTAAGAATTCCGCCCTTTTAGAGCCTTTTTCAACCAACTTTTAATTTAAATTTACGAAGCGCTTTCTCATCATTAGAATCTACTTTCTCAATAGTAGCACCAAGTTCGCGCATTTTTTCTTCGAAATTTTCATAACCACGTTCAATATATTCGATTTGCTCTACTACAGTAAAGCCATCTGCTGCAAGTCCTGCAATTACAAGTGCAGCACCTGCTCTTAAATCTGGAGCACTTACAGTAGCACCAGTCAATTCTTTTACACCATCAATAATAGCAGTATTTCCTTCTACTTTAACAGACGCACCCATTCTTGCAAGTTCGTCCACATACTTAAAGCGACTTTCAAAAATACTTTCTGTAACTATACTAGTTCCTGTAGACATTGCTAAAACAGTTGAAATTTGAGGTTGCATATCCGTTGGAAACCCAGGATATGGTAAGGTTTTAACTTGTGTATGTCCTAAACGTTTTGTTGCTACAACACGGACAGCATCATCAAACTCTTCTACTTCTGCACCTATTTCAACAAGTTTTGCAGTAATCGCTTCTAAATGCTTTGGTATAACATTCTTTACAATTACATCACCCTTTGTTGCAGCTGCAGCAAGCATAAAAGTACCTGCTTCAATTTGATCAGGAATAATGGAGTAAGTGCTTCCATGTAATTTCGTTACACCTTTTACACGAATTACATCTGTACCTGCACCTTTTATGTTAGCACCCATACTATTTAAAAAGTTTGCAACATCAACAATATGTGGCTCTTTTGCAGCATTTTCAATTGTTGTTAAACCTTCCGCAAGTGCAGCTGCCATCATAATATTAATCGTTGCTCCAACACTAACAACATCTAAATAAATATGATTTCCTAATAATTTCTTAGCTTCTACTTGAATTAATCCATGCTGTATTTTAACTTCAGCACCAAGTGCTTCAAAACCTTTTATATGTTGATCAATTGGTCTACTTCCAATATTACATCCACCAGGCAATGCTACCTGCGCATTTTTATATTTACCTAACAATGCTCCTAATAAATAATAGGAGCCACGAATTTTTCTTATTGAATCTTGATCAATATTTAATGTTGATATATTCTCTCCAGTTATTTTTGCTGTATGTCTATCAATTCTATCAACTTTAGCACCAATTTCTTCAAGTGCTTTTAACAAAACATTAATATCACGCACATCCGGTAAATTTTCTATTGTTACGGTCTCATCTGTCATTACTGCTGCCGCTATAATCCCAAGTGCGGCATTCTTGGCGCCACCGATTGTGACTTCACCAGCTAATGCTTTCCCACCTTTTATAATATACTGCTCCATTGCACACCTCTATCTATTTATTACGCAGTTAAAATAGTGTACTGCCCGTCATTTCTACTCTATAGTCAATTATGCACATAAACTGCTATTGTAATTTGTGTAAATTTATAGTCTAGTTTGATTATATCACAAAGTTACCATTTGTAAATGACTTTTTCGAAAAACACTGTATTTATCTAATGTTTCGCTCTTTCATTGTTAAAAAATCAGGACTGCTTTTTTGTATTGTCTAACACTATTCTAAAATTGTTTTCGTTCCTTCCACAATTGCTTCTACTACACCCTCAATATCTAAATTTTCACAATTGATTGTAATATGAGCATATCTTTCATAAAGTGGACATCTTTCCAAATATAAGTCATGTAAAGTCTGTCCTTTTTTTAATGCAACTCCTCGTTGCTTTATATTCCCTAATCGGCTATTTATTTTTTCATAACCTAATTGTAAATACACAACCAACCCAATTTCTCGCAAATGCTCCATGGCATTTTCACCATAAATAACACTTCCGCCTGTTGCTATAACTGTCCTATTTGCTTGAATGTTTTTATTCACTCTCTCTTCAATATTGATAAACCCCTCCAAGCCTTCCTCTTTAATAATATCCTTTAATAATCTTTTTTCTTCCTTTTGTATCAGCAGATCCGCATCTAAGAATTGATATCCCAATACTTTAGCTAGGACTACTCCCATCGTACTTTTTCCTGCTCCAGGCATGCCAATCAAAACAATATTATTTCGCTTCATGCTTTTTCTCCCGCAATTTGTTTGTTCTATGGTTTTTCACAAATGTATCCTGTTCGTTTATTTTATTGGTTTCTTTTTATTTTCTTTTTTTGTCTTTTTACTAGCATCTTTCTTGTTTATCTGATTTGAGCTAGCTTCTCTTTTCTTATTGACTTTCTTACTGTCTTTTTTATTGTCTTTTTTATTGTCTTTCTTTTTCTCTTTTTTATGGTCTTTCTTATCGTCTTTCTTATGCGAATCCGTATTTCTTATACTTTCCTTATTCGCATCATCTTTTTGCTTTTCTCTCTTCTTATCTTTTTCTTTCGTTTCCTTTTTCTGTACTTCTTTTTTCACAGAATAGCCAAAAGTCCCAAGTAAAGATCCGATTCCATAATATTCACCATGTGAATATACAATTGGATTGGATCGATTTAACTCAAGCTTTCCTTTTTCATTCATTAATTGCTTATTTACGTGAACTGCAAGTACATCCGCTAAAAACATATCATGAGAACCTAGTTTAATGATATCCCTAACACGACATTCAATGTTTACAGGAGACTCTAAAATCATTGGAGCATTTACATGATCTCCTTTTGCTTTCGTTAATTTCATTTCATTAAACTTGTCAATATTTCTTCCAGATCTAACGCCACAAAAGTCAGTAGCCTTTGCTAGATCCTCAGTTGTTAAGTTTACCACAAATTCTTTTGTTTTTTCAATAAGTCCATATGAATATCGTTCTGGTCGTATGGAAATTGAAAGCATGGGTGGATTCGTACAAACAGTTCCTGCCCATGCGACGGTTATTATATTATCATGCCCTTCTCCATCGCTACAGCTAATCATAACAACTGGCAATGGATAAAGCATATTTCCTGATTTAAATGTTTCCTTCTCCATGTTTATAAACCTTTCTAAATGAGCCTTTTTACCTGTCAAAAAATATATCTTTTTTGGAAATCTTATTGTATAATAAAGGTTAATCGATAATAGGAACATTCTTTAGTTCCTACTATATAGGTTAAATAGGTTATTAAAACTTATTCTATAAGTTTTAATAACAGGCGCTGTCTTTGCGCCATAACTTAAGTGATAAGAAGTTCTTAGAACTTCTTTAATATAGGTTATCAACAATATATGTAATTTTACTTGAGGTGATTATAAATGAGCACGAACTACATTGATATTGAGGCAGTTTCAGGAAGCCCTAGAAACCTAGTAAAACAGGATTTAAAATTTAAAACTGGCAAATTCGTTTGGCGAATTAAATTTACTGCACCATTAAATCCTGCAACCGTTAATAATATGAATCTATATGTTACAACTGCAGCTGAAACACCATTAAAAACCTTAATACGTTATGACTCCGTCAATAACTATATCGAAATTGAACCTCTAGAGGCTTATGCCAAAGATGAATCCTATATCTTAAACATTTCCAAGAAAGTTCAATCAAAAGGCGGACAAACCCTAAAAGATGATATTCAGTTGCGATTCAAAGTCTAACTAGTTGATCGAGGCGAAAAGCAAAATACTTTAAGCCCTATCAACATCTTCTTTCGTAATAACCAATAAATCAGAATTTTTAAATTCACCTTTTTGCGCGTGAATTAAAAGTTGTTTTGCACTTCTGTCCTCAGCATTTTTTATAACACTATGCATCAATGAGAATACATCATCCAAAGAGTATTCTCTTTTTTGTTGTAATTGCTTTTGTAATTTATCATGTAGTAGTTCATACGCATCTACTTCTATTTCATATTCTCTCTCAGTTAAATAATCATATGCAAATCCCAAATAGTCTTCTGCTGTATAATTTGGTACTTCTATCCGATTCAAAAATACTTCTTTAAGCTCCATATGCTTTTCTAAAAGCTTATTCATATTCTCCATATTATCTTCTAAATATATAAGAGCGCAATTCGTATGGCTTTTATACAACTCTAATAACCAAGCAATGCTTTTGGCATTTAAACTACCTGCACGCTCAATAATTAAGGTGCAATTAATCAGCTGCTTTTTCTTTGATTCTAAATCAATTTCATTTAATTTATTTGAATCAATTAAAGCGATTTTAGAAGAAACATTTCGATTTATTTTTCGCATAAATTTAGAAATACACTTTGCTAAGTAAGTCTTTCCTGAAGATTTTGGTCCAGTTATAATAAAGTTCACATTATTGTAACCATCATCCACTATGTTTTGTAAGCATTGGATTACCTGTTTTCCCACAGTATCCATACGGACATAATTACGTAAAATATCCTCTACTTTTATGCCTTCTTTTTGGATAATACGATATAGCTCTTTATTCTCATCTAGTGAGAGTGAAGATAAATTAATTGGCTCCGCTTGATAAGTTGCATCTTTCGTTTCTTTTACTTCTTCTGATACTAACTCATTATCTTTAACAAATTCGGCATCTTCTTCATTGTATATTAAATCTAATTTTTCATTCTCTAATAAATTGGCATGCTTTAAAAGCGATTTTTTCATCGCTTCTAACTCAGATTTATTTAAAAGAGGTTCCTTAATACTACTCTCTTTTTCGGAAGTTTCTACTGCATCTACTGAATTATCTATTGTTTCAGAGCTTTTTGTTACATCTACTTCTTTATTCTCTATTACAGAGTTTTCTATAGACTCCTTCACTACTTTCTCTTCTAAAATATATCCTTTAGAATCTTTAGCTCCATCCACTTCCTCTAAAGTTTTTAAGGATTCCTCTACTTTATCTTCTTCAATAGTACTTTCTATACTCTCCTCTACCTCAGACTCATCCATAGAGTTTTCTAGGCTCTCCTCTACTTCGACCTCTTCCATAGAGTTTTCCATACTCTCCTCTATTTCGACCTCTTCCATAGAGTTTTCCATACTCTCCTCTACTTCGACCTCTTCCGCAGAGTTTTCCATACTCTCCTCTACTATGGACTCTTCCACAAAGTTATCTATATCTTCTTCTGTATTAAATTCATCGATAAAGTCTTCGACAGATTCTTGGGTCTGATACTCTTTCTTACTTACAGTATCCCCTTCTTCATCTTCATTATATTTTTCTAAAGAGCCCTCTTTTTCTTTTTCCTTTAATTCATATTCACTTAAAATATTCTTTATCTGCTTAGCGATTTGCTCTTCTCTTAATTCCTGCTCTTTTCCCTCAATTTCAGATAAGTCAATCTCACCCATATAGTAAGCTTTTAATGCCTTTGCCTTCTCAACGTAAACTCCATTTCCAAACCATAAAATAATATTAGAGCATTCTTCGATACACTTATCTTTCATAGAAGCCTTGTGATAAAGCTTAGCAAGTTCGTAAGCCCAACTTTCCATATAGGAGTCATTTTTTAATGCTTCTAAGTCGGCAATTAAAACATCAATCTCTTTGCCTGCCATTTTATCAATATTATAGCGATAAATATGATGATAAAAATCCTTTGGAGCAATTCGTTTAAATTCCTCCAAATATTTTTCTGCACCTTCTACATCGTTTAATTTTATTGATAAATGTACTAATTGAGCAAGAATTCTACGAGCCTTGTTTTTGGAATAAATGGACAGAAAGATTTCTCTTGCTTCTTCATAGTGTTTATTCTGAAAGAATGCCTCTGCTAATATACTTAAATCCGATAAATTTTTAATTTTCTTTTTGTTAATGGTTTGAGCAACCTTAAGCGCTGTTCCAAGCTCTTCCTGCTCCAAACACTTTTTTATTTTTTCTATTTTAACAATATTATGATATCTTTCCATTACGCTTTCCCCCGCAAACTTATGATTGATTCATCAATTCCATATACAATTGTTCTAATGGTATCTTGCCCGTTTGACGGTTTACTGCCTCTTTCATAGTTCCATTATATATGCTTCTTCCATCTTTTAATACCAAAATACGATCACAAATTGATTCAATTTCATCCATATGATGCCCAACAAATATAACAGAAGTTCCATTCCTTTTTAATTCAAGGATTGCTTTTAAGATTTGTTTTCTTGATCTAATATCAATGCCAACCGTAGGCTCATCAAATATAACTAATTTAGGCTGATGCAACAAAGCTGCTATAATATTTAATTTACGTTTCATCCCGCCTGAATATTCTTTTACCTTTTTATTTAGTAAACTTGCAGAAAAACCTACCATGTCACTAAGTATGGCTAATCTTTGGTGTATTAATTTATCACTTACATGATAGGCTCTTCCCCAAAATAATATATTATCATAACCAGTTAAAGATTCATAAAGTGCAATATCTTGTGGAACATATCCAAGAGATTGCCTAATAACCTTTGGATGTTTCACAATATCCTTGCCTTCGAATAAAATGCTACCTTCCTCTGGTTTTATTAAAGTAGCAATCATGGACAAAGTCGTTGATTTTCCGGCACCATTCTCACCAATTATCCCAAAGACTTCGCCCTTATCTATGCAAAAGGAAAGATCTTTCACAGCTATAACCTTTTTATAATGTTTACTCACATGTATTAGTTCAAGCATGAAATTCTCTCCTTTTTAGACATATTTTAAGAATATCTTATCATTAACGTTATTTTTAGACAAGTGTATTATTTATAGACTATTCAAACCAGTCCATACTGGTTTGTTCATACTGAATTGGTATATATTCAATCTCGTTGGCATCCACTCTACTTTGATAATCAACCACAACGGTTTGCTGTCTACCATCGATAATCTTTTGTCCAAGTACATAATTTACATCAAATCTACCTGTAATCGCTGGTGTCGTTCCTCTTGCTGGAACAATTAATTGAACATGGTTGGTCTTTAATAATTCAAAAATTGGTTCCCAAATGTAAACGTCTTTTGCTGCACCAAACGGATTATCTATAAAAATTACCTTTAATAGTCCAGTGTTATCCATAGATGCACTGTTTATATTACTTATATAATTTATGATGGCAATTAAGAACTGAATATAAATTCCCTGGGACTGTCCTGTACTTCCAACGGCTTCTTCATAACGTAAATGCTTACTTTGTTCTTTGATACGTTCTCTTTTATAAAGAGTAAGTCTAATACTGTTCATGTCTGTAACAATAACAGAAAATAACTTCTTTAATGAAAGAGACATTTTAATAAATTTCAGTCTTTCCTCTGAGGTTTTGCATTCATCTGCATAGTGCACAATCTCATCAATATAATGGGACATCTTTTCTTGATAGAATTCCTCCTTAACATAAGGGATGCTAAGGTTTATCATACTAATTTGTTCCCCATCCAACATGATTTTTGAAAGTTTAGACAGGCGCTCAAGTTCAGTCTTAATATGAATACAGCGTTGTAAACATTGATTTTCAAAGTTTTCTTTCATCTGCTCCATATCTTCTATTCCACGCATAATCAATGTTTTTTCTAAGGCGATACATTCGTTTACTTCTTCTAAGTTTTTAAGTAATCTCACCGTATCTTCAACATTCTTTGGTATAGAAACACTGCTTCTAATCTCTTCAGCTAATCCTGTTGCATTCAATGCCATGAGTTCACTAATAATTGCGTCTTTACTTCTTGCAAACACCTCTTGCTTTGATTTTAGTGCAACCTGAAGTAAATCATATGACTTAACTAATTCCTCGTTTCGTGAGCTAATGTCCTTTTCTTCTAATTCATAGAAATCATCCGTATTGTTTGGTACTTCGTTTAAGAGCGTGCTATTCTTAAAAATACGCTCCATATCTTTTTTCATATCAAGTAACGCTTCAGATTCTTTTATTAACTGCTGTTGTTCGTCCTCCATGGTAGCTAAGCTATTTTGCAACTGTAAAATCTGATTTTTACTACGTTCAATAACATCCTTAGCCTTCATTTCATCTAAAATAACATCCGTTAATTCACCATACTTCTCTTGATAAGCAGATAAGGCTTGCCCAGTTTTTCCATCTAAGCGATTAAATTCCGCCTTTTTATCATCTAATATCTGAACCATGTGATCAATTTTCTCTTTTAATTCTCTTACGCCAGATTTAAGGCTTAATAGCTCTTGATCACTTACTTGATATAACTTTCCTTCTTCTTGCAACTGACTTAATAGCGAAGTACTAACGCCTCGGTTGGAAATACTTTTTAAGCATCGATTCATACCGTTTACATAAGAATTCACTAAATGATTCTTATCCTCTAAGTCCGTATGCTCCGTTTCAAATGCAAGACATTTTCCATTTAAGCTAGTTAAAAGCTCATCATCTGTTAAATTAATGCCCTCATAGTTTCCTTCTACGTAATAGGACTGATATTTCTCTTCCCATACCGTATTTAACTCTTTTAATGCTACTTGCTTACTCTCCATAAGCCCTTTGATTGACTGAAGATTATATGTAGCAGCGTTATATTCTTCTGCTAACAAATCGCGCTGTTTAACCAGATGATCTTTCTTCTTACTTTCTTCCTTCAGAATATTTTCTTGCTGTTCATTTTCCATATCAAATCGAAGAAGCTCTTTTAATACTTCGATATCCATCTCTAGACGGCCCATCTCATCTTCTGTACTCTGTAATGCCTGCCTTGTCTGCTCTTTTTTATCGATACGTTGATTTAAATTCTCACGTATTTCTACTGCTCTTTTTTCAAGAATTTTTAGCTTTTGTTCCTTCTCAAAAACATCTTCTTGTAAACGTGCATACTTATCCGCATATTTTAAAATAAATTCTTGAACCTGTGCTTCATCTGTAAGATAAGTGCTCTCTTGTTCCAAAAGACGATTTTGAATCCGATTTGCTTCCTCAAGCTCTTTTTTCTTTGAAAGAATTTCTTTTTCTAAACGTTCTTCATCAAAAAAGATACTTTGATCTTTTGCCAACAAGCAGATGTATTCTGATTGCAATACTTCTTTACTATAAGTTAAAGCTCTTTCGTCAATAAGTGGTAAGACTACATCAAAAGTTAATTTACTCATTAACGTTTCATCCGATTTTATCGCCTCATATCCCTCTTTAATGACTAAAGAATATGGAAGATATGGATAACGTTTTAAAAGTTCCTTTTTCTCTTCTTCAGAACGTGTTAATAAATACTCTTCGCCAGTTCTTGCATACACTTGGTTATTAACTTTTATTTCTTCTTTAAAATCATCTAATATTTCACTATTTGATAAAAACGTCTTATCTTTAAGGCGCTTTAATTCTTCTTCCAATGTCTTAATACGAGTCTTATTTTCCTCAATATTACTAATATTGTTTTTATATCTTGCCTTTATTTCATTTCTTAAAGCAGCGTACTCACTTTTACCATAAACAATTCCAAGACCATGGATTCTTTTTTTAATTTCTTCATACTCTTTAAAAAATTCTTCTGCTTCTTGGCATACTTGTTTTAGGGCATGACTCTCATATTCATTTTTCGTTAATTCAACTTCTGCTTCGCTAAACTCTTTTTCGATTTCAATTAAAGAAGTTACTAATATTTTTCGATAATCTTTGCAGTTCTCAAGCTTTTTCTCATACTCTTTAATTTCATCACTTACATTCTCAATCACAAGAAGACCTAAATTCGTTTTAAGTTTTGCTATATGCTCCGATAATTCAATGGCTTTTTCACTGGCTTGTTCAAATTTACTATCACTGATTGCAAGTTCTTTTTCTACTAATCTTGTTTTAAAGTCAAGATCTTGTACCTGTTTTGAAGAAACTTCTATCTCATCTTTTACTTGCTTAATTTCTTCCTCTAATTTCTCTTGTTTCATTGAAAAACGTTCTTTTAAATGATAAGTTAAGAGGTGAATTTCATCAATTAGCCCAGTGCTTTTATTCTTAATCGCCGCAATTGCTTCTGAAATCTCATCACGCTTATTTTTTTCTTCTTGATACTCCAGATAATCATTAAAACTTTCCTTTATTTGAAGCTGCTCTAACATCAATGTATGCTTGTTTTTTGCCTCTTTAAGCTCCTCTTCCATTTCATTTAACTGAATTAAAAGTTCACTTGCAGCGGATTTGTCCATATAATATTTTGCAGATTCAATAGCTTTTGTTAAGGAAAATAATTTTTCTTTATAAGATACACTTTCTATTTTCTTTGTCTCAAGCTTTTCTGTCTTTAACTTATATAAATGTCCTATTTGGGCATATGTTCGAACTAAATCTTTCTCACAGTCAGCCAATTCTTCATAAGATTTTAGTATTCCTTCTACACGCTTTGAAAAATCTGAGATAATTTCAATTTGCTTATCATAAGCTGAGATTTCTTCTTTCTTTTTGGATAGTTCAAGTAATCGGTCCTTAATATCAAGCAGTGTTTTTGACATCATATCTGCCGCTTCATCATTTCCTGATTTTAAGCGGAAGGACTTTTCAATGATTTCCTCAATTAATAAATCTTCAACGACTTTTCTCGTGGTTTTGTAATTGTTCTCGAAATAGGTTCTAACATGCCCTTCGGTTTTATTAATCCCTCTAATAATCTCCCATTCACTCTCATAAAGCCCATATTGACTGATAAAGCTTTGATATTCTCCTTTTCGATCAAATATCTTTACGATATACGAATTATCACGTTCTAACTCTTTTAAATATTTCCTAAGACCGCTATACGTAATTCTTTCTTTATCCTTTACTAAAGGAAGATTTCTAATATCATTTTCGTTATATTCTCGATAAAAAATACAGTAGTTAAAATATTCAATGGAGGCAGTTTCCTTGGATGGATTAACTTCTGCTGCATTTGCAGTCGCTTTTCTTGCACAAAAACCAGTCGTCATGTATTTAAAACCATGGACAATATCTTTATTGTCTAGGTTCCACTCTACCAGTGAATGAATCGTTTGACTTCCCTCATTGGTTCGAAATAACTTCTCAATTGGCTGCTTGTCATCTAATGTACAGTTTGGTAACACCGTTTGTAACATTAATAACATAAGAACACTTTTACCACCGCCATTTGCTAAATCATATAAGGTATTTTGACCAAATGGTTTCATTATAAAATCATCGTAAGCTTGTGTTCCAAAATTGTATTTTACATTGTTTACTCGAATTCTATTAATATTCGGCACCGGTATTTTCCTCCTTTGCGAATTGCTCCATTTCAAACAAACGTCCACGCTCTTCTTCAAAATAATTCTTAATCAGTGCATGAAAACGGTTGGTTGGATAGTATCGCTCCTGCGCTTCTACCATTAGGGATTGAGAAAGCAAAAAGTTAAATGTTAGTTTTACAAAAGCTGCTTTAGATCCTCTTCCTGCACGTATCCCATTGGTATCTTCTTTACTCATTACAGGAAGTTCATCCCAAGTTAGAGCTAACATTTCAAAACTGCTTTCTTCAAGCTCATTTTTCACCATAATATTTAAATTCGAAATTATATTTTTTAAAGATGCATCCACAGAAGAAATTACATCTTCCAACTTTATATATTCTGCAAAAGTATAAGTAGCGGAATCGCTATAAAAATACGTCATGATATTATACATAATAAAATAACACAGATAAAGCTCTTTATTAAGGCGAAGGGAAAGCATTCGCTTTAATTCTTCATTGCTGTATCCAAACACTCGGTTATGATCCCCTGCTGTTACATACAAACTATAATTATAGTTATATATATTCAAATTCATCTTCTTTAGCATAAGATCAACCATATCATTTACTTCACTATTGGAATTATATGCTTCATAAAGACTTGCATTTTTTCCGGATTCTAAGCTGATTTCTTCACCAACAATCAAAGCTGCAAATATGTCCATTGCCTTTTCAAGATTTTTGTTATTCATCGTTTCTTAACCTTTCTATGTTACTGCTAGGAGGTATTTTAACTTTCCTATATACGTATAAATCGAATATTCGATGTTGTAAAGCTTCCTGTATGTTCTTTTAATAAAACATTATGTGTTAATAGGTCCTCTTCTTTTAACATGCCTTCCGATGTAAGGGATTCTTCCCCTGATAACTCCAAGCGGAATTTTAACTTCTTATACCTTGCATGTTTTGGTTCTAATAAAAACTTAGCTAGTATGCCTTCAAAAAATGTATCCTGATGCTCCTCAAGTTTTGATAAATCATACTCTTTTTTCTGGCATAGTTGAACAAGAAAAGAATAATAGTCGCTATTCTTAAAAATAACATCAAAATACTTTACCTCTAATATGGCGTTAAATTGTTTTAAATCAAAACTCTCATTGCTTAACAACGTATCAAGTAATGTTTTTACAATACTTTGATAATTGGATTCTAAGCGTTCTTCTTCTATTTCATCATCGTATCGATAGTTTTCCTCTAACTGTTCTCCAATTAACTGTCCTTTTTCCTCTGACTCCGTTTGCCCCAATAAAAGTTCATCTATGGATCCTATATAAAAGCTTTTATTTATTTTCGGCTTTAACAATGGCATCATCAGTGAGGATAAAAATTCTGTATTGTTTTTCTCTTTTGCTTTCTCTAAATATCCGCTAAAATCAAATGCATTTCTTAACCTTGAAAATTTGTATTTAGAAATAATTTCATCGGCTCTTTTTTGGAGTTCCGTACAATCACTTAACAATCTACCATGATTATCAATTGCCTTATTTATCTCCACTTCCAACTCATAAATTTCTCTATATGAGTTTTCGCGATTCACCGGATCTTGCTCTGTATTTGCCAATTGCTCTGTTTTTGCATAAGCTTGGTCAATCAACTGTTTATTCCTTAAAAATGCCTTTTGTTCCTCGTTAAACCACTGGATACCCGTCTTATTAAACTCTTCAAGTGCCTTTACACCCTCAAAGACGTTGTTTCCTAAAATCTGTAATACCTCTTGCTTCCTAAGGCGTAATCGATTTACCTCTCCATTAATTCTTCGGATTACCTCAATTCCACCTCTAAAATTTTTCGTAGTTATCATTTTTTCAAGTAGCAGCTGCTCAATACTAATTCTACTTTCTTCTTTTACTTCCTTGGTTTCTAAGTAAAACTCAATGGCATCTGCTGTAATTGTATAAAGTACAGTTCCATTGCTTAATTTACTATCAATTAATTTCATTCTGGCAGTTTTTCTTTTCTTATCCGCTGGATCAAAATAGTCCATCACAAAAGGTTTTCCATCATTCTTTATCTTGTCGAACATATAGCCTATTAAATCCTTATATTCTTCCTCTGATAAAAAGAGATCAAAATCCCGTTGTAGCGCTTGCGTCATAAAAGATATTACTTCTGCATAAGAAACTTGGCGGTCATTAAAATTATTTTCTTCAATGAAATATCGTAACAACGCCATTGTTAAATATCCTAAATCAAGGAAGGCATATTTTCCTTCCTTGTAATAATTCATCGCAGAATCTTGCAATCGAAAGAAGGGAATAAACTTCTTTAAGTTTTGCATACGATCGTTATGATTTTCTATAATATCCGTAATCATTGGAGAATTTTGAATCATATTTCCTCTCACTAAGCCACCTAAGGTGCACTAAATTTAATAAAAGAAGCTGTTCAAGAAAATTAGAACTGTCGCATATGCACAATCTTGCGACAGTTCTAAAACTGATGTTTACTTACAGTTCTTTGTAAAATTTCATTGTATCAATTAATTCTTGCGTTAACTCAATATTATCCTTTTGCAAAGCATGATATCGAAGTTCAAGCTCATGTATCTTTTTAAATTTATTACGATTATATCTTGCCATTGCCTCTTCAAACAACGGTTGCGTCCTAATTTTATCTCTTATTTGCTTTGAAAATGGACAATAAGTTGCAAGAAGTTCTCTTACATATTTATTTAATTTTAAGGCCCCCATGGCCTCTCCTTTTATCCATGCTTCATAGTCAGACGCAAATATTTCTCTAGAATTGTTTCTATTTCTTTGAATTTGTGATTTTAACTTTTCCTTACGCTCTTCTGATAGCTCTGAATTCTTTTTATAAAACTGAATATAATCCATGTATTCAGAAGTTAAGGATTTCTCCTTAATGTTATTCCATGAGGTTCCTTGAATACTTCTACAAAGTTCCCAACGGAATCGCCCAACCATACGAATCATTACATCATCAAAATTGGATTCAAAAAAGCTTGGGAACATAAATCTTCCTTCACTATCTCTTTTCTTACCCGTGATTTCCTGCCACATAGATCCATTGGTACCAACGGTTGGGAATAGTATAATATCAGGAAATACTTCTTTTATGATATATTCACGTTCAATTCGTTTTTCCTTATCATAATACAAAACCTCACGACAAAAAGCAGAGTAATCAATAGAGATTACTTTATTTAGTGCTTCTTCTACTCTTTGTTTTGTTAGATAGGAACGCTCTAGGCTATTTAAAAACATATCCTTATATAAAATTGGAACAAATGTTGATAATTGACCATTTACAATTCTGTTATTATACAAGAACATATTTTTAATTTCAAACTTTAACTTTTCATTAAGATCAGTGCTCAATCGACGCTCGTCTTCTTCTCGAATCTCACCACGTTTTTTTGCAATCCTAAGAGTTTCATTATAATCCAAATCAAATTCCGTTTTAGACGGCTCCTTTTTTCCTTCATAGATTAAAGTGAGCCATTCTCTTATGCTATAGATATTAAAACGGGATTCCTCTTTTAAATCATCAATCTGGCATAGAGAAAGCAGTTGCTCCTCGGTTAACAAGCGCTCATCAATATATCCATAATTTAAAAATAGCTCCACTGCTTTAGGAATTGATGTTTTACCATAAGAAAGCAAGAAAATGTTCTCATATAGTTCATAAAACGTTTTTGAAATTTCTCGTTTTACTAAGCGCATCGTATCATCAATGGATAATCGGTCGCTTGCATTAATAAAATACTCTATATTGTTGGTAAACGCCAACATTTCTTCTTGCTCTAATGTACTATATCTTAAAATCTTTTGTAAAGATCCCTCTAACTCTTTTAAATAATCGCTGCTATCAACCAACTTATTTTGCTTATTGTGGATGAGAACTTCATTCTCTCCACTAATAAGTGCATAATATAGTTGCTCCATCTTCTCACGATCAATCTGTAAACTACGTCCAACCTTTTCGGTGAAGATTTTATCTACCTTATTAATCTGATCGACGGTTTTATCGATTTCTTCCATAAGGAATTCATTTCTATTCCCTGCTTTATTTAACTTCATAGCCAATATAGCTTCATTTTTAAATAAGCTTTGCTCACCATCATTCATTAAAACATATACTGCATCTTCTATGTATTCCGCTAGTTCCATGCATTCATTCGTAGCTTCTGCTATTAATGTTGATATCTCTTCAATATGACTTGAAACCATGTAGTTTGTATATGAAAAATAGCTTTTTTGAATATCCACAGGAATTTTACTGCTCTCTAGGTAATACTGAAGCTTTTTATTATCTACACTATATTCTGATTCATACAAATAAAGTTCTTCTACCTGAGGCATTGTATTTGTTATAACGCCTGCTCCCTTACCAATTTCAATGTAATTCTTATAATGCGACTTTATAAATGTATATAAAGACATTGTTAAAGAAGACAAGCTTAGCTTAACTTCTATAATATTCTTTAGATAATTGCATAAAGAATAAACGATTAAACCGCCATAGTCTTTGTTTACCTCTAATATTTTATCTAAAATTTTTGCTCCTTCGTTTTCTAACCCCTCTACTGCAAACGTGTAAATAGCTAAATCATCAACAGCAATATAGTCATTTAAATACCGACCTAAATATATATCATTTATTCCAATAAAACATCCAGGAGTAAGAACAGTAAATACTCCTTTACTTCTTGCCATTACACGCCCCTTTAATATCATACAGATATTATCAATCGTACCATTCTGAGCAAATAGAGTTGTACCTTTCACTACTTGACTTACAGTACCCGGTTTTAATTCTATACTCATATCTTTATCCGATACCTTTCTTATCTTAAGATTTAAAAGCCCCTCATAACTTCAACTATTATTATAATCCAAAAAGGAAAGTACGGGAAGATGAAAATGCAAGAATTTTGTATAAAAACACACTTTTTTAAGGCTTTTAGACAATCAGGCAAAGGGCTATCTCCGTTGATAGTACACCAGTCCTATTTAATTTAATACAATAGTCCTATACATTTTTTGGAATTACTAAATATAAAAATTCAACTTCTGTGGTAGTCTTTATCAAAAACAAGAAATACACAAAAAAAATGCCGCTACCCATTGTAACGACATCATTATAATTCTATTTTAATCCGTGCGCCTTGCTTCGAACAATGCTCATAGACGTTACCTTAACAGTTAACTCGGCCCAGGCTCCCTTACGGCACACAAGAGGTTTTGCTTAGTGCTGCTGCATTCCTGCCCTGACACGGTTCACAAATTCCTGTTGCGTAAGACCCAAACGTCAACGCCACTTATTAAGGGCTGCTCTACAACACATTGCCCTAGGCTAGACATCACCCCTGCTGTAGCGGATTGCAGGTACAGGGCACCGCTATCTCCCCGGCTGCACGGAAATTTTATAACCAATTTAATAATATAATATTTTTAATGCATGACTTAGTATACTTTGTTTTAGCTCATATGTCAAGAAAAAGCGTTCACATACAATAGATTCTTTCAAGAGAATTATTACAAATCAAGCTACTATTTTGAATTCTCTTGCATATCATTCGCCTTTTTATGTCCACTCTTTGCCTTTCCTTGTATTTCAGGAACTGGCGGTTGATCATTTTTCTTAATATGCAACTTGTGATTACTCTCTGTTCCATGTGGCTCTTTAGGATCTGGTCTTCTCATACCTGCTTTTGCCATGTAATTACCTCCAATAAAATTTAATTTTATATCTCTGCTTTCAATGCTTTTAAAATAGCCATAAGCTAGTAATTAATATGTGCCATAAAGAGGTATATTATAAGTGTTTATTATATTTTAAAAAATCATTCTATTGGTATATAATTTATTTTTTGAAATTTATATTATACAATAAAGCTTATATACGAAAATTATATTGATTTTCAAGGGCTTGTACGATACCTTTGATAAGTCTATAATAATCAAAAGGTTAATTGATATAAAGGAGTTTACCCAAATGGACGAAATATATATGAAAGAAGCTTTAAAGCAAGCAAAAAAAGCCGCTGCAATTGGTGAAGTTCCCATTGGCTGCGTAATTGTTTATAATGATTCCATTATTGCTAGAGGTTATAACAAAAGAAACACAAAAAAAACGACTCTTGCACACGCAGAAATGATAGCCATTGAAAAGGCTAGTAAACGTTTGGGAGATTGGCGTTTGGAAGGCTGTACCATGTATGTCACTTTAGAGCCTTGCCAAATGTGCTCTGGAGCTATCGTGCAATCTCGCCTTGATAAAGTGGTCATTGGTTCTATGAATCCAAAAGCTGGCTGCGCTGGCTCCGTATGTAATCTATTGCAAATGCAAGAGTTTAATCATCAGGTAGAACTTATCACTGGGGTTTTAGAAGAAGAGTGTACGAATTTATTACAAAGTTTTTTTAAAGAATTAAGGGAACAAAAGAAAAAGGAAAAACTTCAAAATAAAGATAAATAAGGTAAAAGATTGATAAATTTATCGGCACACAGACGTATGCTCATTATGAATGGGCGTTAAAGCGTCAGAATAGAGGTATTATGAAAATTGCTGGGTTACAAAAACTAACGCTTTTAGATTATCCAAAACACATTGCATGTACAATTTTTACGAATGGTTGCAACTTTTGTTGTCCTTTTTGCCAAAATGCACCTTTGGTTTTACATCCTCATGAACAGCCTCAAATTACAGAGCTTGAACTTTTTGATTTTTTAAAAAAGAGAAGAGGGGTACTAGAAGGAGTCTGTATTACAGGTGGAGAGCCAACCTTACAAACTGATCTTATTTCATTTATTGATCAAATAAAAGAACTTGGTTTCTTGGTAAAACTAGATACCAATGGTTATAAACCAAGCATTCTAAAAGAATTAATAGATACAAAGAAAATTGACTATGTTGCTATGGATATTAAAAACTCCAAAGAAAAATATGGTCAAACAATAGGATTAGATTCTTTTCATCTAAACAATATTGAAAAAAGTGTCGAAATATTACTTGTAAGTGATATTCCTTATGAATTCCGTACAACCGTCGTGAAAGAATGTCATACTCCAGATGATTTTTTATCCATTGGAAAATGGTTGCAAGGTGCAAAAAATTATTATTTACAAGCTTTCAAAGATTCTGGAGATTTAATTAAAGGAGGATTACACCCTCTTAGCAAAGAAGAAATGCTACATATCAAAGACCTGCTCACTTCTTATATCCCACAAACTAGCTTGCGTGGGATTGATTAGATATACCGAATCAATTAGATCTGCCTAGTTAATTCGATTGTGTAACAAATTATACAGTTCAATTTAGGCAGCGTAATAATTTAGACAGCGTAATAAATTAATACTTTAAACAGTATAATGCTTTAGACAGTATAATGCTTTATACTTACGCCTGATTAATTAATTATGCAGGCATAATTAATTTCTAGAAGATACTTACGAATGACAGAAACTAGGAGGACACTTCCATGCAATTTATCTATAATACCCAGCGTTTAACGCTAAAGCTTTTAAATGAAAGTGCTGCTCCTATGGTACTGGATTTTTATAATAAAAATAAAGCTTTCTTTTCCCCATATGAACCACTACAATCCACAGAATTTTATACAATAGCTTATCAGGAAGCTGCACTTAAAGCAGATAATCTGCTGTTTTTAAGGGCAAGCTCCCTTCGCTACTATTTGTTTGAGAAAGGCAATGAAAACCATATCATTGGAACAATATGTTTTTACCATATTTACCACTTACCTTATGCCACCTGTAAAATAGGCTATCGTCTCGATAAAGATTCTATAAAAAAAGGATATGCATATGAGGCACTAAGCTATCTTATACCTATTTTGTTCCATGAATTAAACATAGATCGTATTGAAGCTGATATTTTACCAAGTAACACTGCTTCCATTCAATTCATAACTAAATTAGGCTTTACCTATGAAGGAATATCTAGAAATAGCTGTGAAATCGCTGGAAAACGAGAAAACCATCTTCGTTTTTCTTTATTATCAAACGATCCACTCCCAACCTTTCATTTAAAAGTTAATCGTTAAGTACCAATAACCAAATTCACCTTCTCTAAGATTCCTACGCTTTGCAGATTTAAAATATTCAAAACCAAATAACCTAGCCATATATTTTTCACGTGCATTATAAACACCAGGAACCATGAGTAAATACAAACACCCATTTCTAGTTTGCTTTTTCGCAAACAGCAAATGATGATAATTGTTATAACCATGAAGTAAGAAACTATTATTACCGGTTCCCCAGTGCTCCATTGGTAATAAACCGATATCTTTGGGTTCTATTTTAACACATTCTGCGATTTCACCATCTTCAAAAGGATAAACTCGTGGAAATCCGTTTAATATTTTTCTTGCTTCAGGGGTGTCTCTCCAAGGGAATATTTTATTTGTATTTGCTGGCGCTTGCTGATTAATTGCACCAAAAATGCCTTGATTCTCTATTGGAACACCTGTAGCTGCAGCTGCTAGCCCAGGTATAGAATGCATGTCGGTTCTCCTATTTGGAACATTCCTAGTCTCTTGTTCTGATGCATTCATAAGTTCTTGTTCTAAGAATTCCTGAGAGAATTCCCCTGATATATTATGTACTTCTTGATCTAGTGCACTTTCATATTCTTGTTCAAAAGTATACTCATTTTCTTCCTCTCGTGCATTTTCATCCATTTGATTTAATGCATCTGCATCTTTTTGCTGTTGTGTATACTCATTCTCCTCTAATACACCATCCTCTTTCGATTGCTCTGATAAAGTATTATCAAATAAGCCCGCATCTAAATCCAATTGTGAATCTTCTGTTTCCGAAATTTTAGAGGCCTTTTCATCAAAAAAGACTGCTTGTTCGGAGAATTCTTCCGAAGCTTTTTCCCCTACAGCCTCGGTCTCTGAATTACTATCATCTAAATCCTTTAACTTATTAATATTTTGTACAATTTTAGAAGCTATATTTTTAAAGAGATCTAATTCAGATGACTTAGAAGAATCCAAGTTATTCTCAAGCTCTAATTCTAATTCATTGTTAATTTTAGAGTCACTTATAACCTCAGATGCTTTTTCCTTTTGATTATCGTCTTGCATCTTAGGTAAATCTTTTGGTTCATTTTCTACAATATCTACCTGCTCACTTATAGGTTTTATCTGTGATATCTTAGTAGCCTCATCGGAGGCCTTCTTAGTCTTTAAAGATTCTATACTATATAATTCCTCACTAGTTAGTACCATGTCATTCCAATCCGATACAACACACTTTGTAGGATTATAGTATAAGATAAATCCATCCAATTCATGAAATTCTAGCCCTGAATCTCCGATATGACTGGTAACTGTCTGTACCTTTTCATCTACCAACCCATTTGCCACAGGTATCTCACAAAGATAAGTAACTTTTAATCCTCCACGAATTCGCTTGTAAAAATACAATTTTAAAGCATTTCCAGAAAAGTTTGGTACTTTTATATTCACCTTTACTTTCAGCTCATTTCCAAATACCTCAACTCTTGCATGACCCACATTTTGCTTTTTCGTTCCTGACTCATAATTATATGCATACGTAATTAAGCGTTTGTAATCAGCCATATTACTCCTCCCTTGCGCTTTATTTAGCGTTCAAATCAAACTGCTCGTCTTATCGAAATATATGACTGTGTTGGGAGTAATATGACTAAAATTGCTTATTACTTTTAAGAAAACATCTTAGCTACAAGTTCGTTTACCATCTTGCCATCTGCTTTTCCTTTGACTCTTGGCATAAGTTCTTTCATAATCTTTCCTTTATCACTTGCTGTAGGATTTGAGATAGAAAGTGACTCTAAAACCTCTTTAATAACTACCTTTACTTCCTCTTCATCCATCGCTTTTGGTGCAAATTCAGATAATACATTGATGCGGAAGGTACATTCTTCAATAATGCTAGTACGATCCGCTGGTGCAGAATCCAAAGTCTCTTTTAGTTGCTTAATTTCTTTTAAAATAACAGTATTTTCTTCTTCCTCTGTTAAATCTGCACGTTTATTAATTTCGAAGTTTTTTAATGCTGTTAATAACGCGGAAAGTGCATCCTTTCTAGCTTTATCACCAGCTTTCATTGCTTTCACCATCTCTGCTCTAACTAACTCTATTTTCGACATATTTCCTCCATTCCGTCGCCATTAGCGACATTCAATTTCTTAATAAAACCTCACTATGAGTCTTTTATGGTAATCGTTATTTTCTTTCTTGCCTAATATAGTTATTATTTCCATAAAGCACTATATCAAACCTTTTCTACCTAAAACATAATTTTAAGCCTTCGCTCTAGATTTTCGAATATATTGCGGTGTACCTATATTGAATCGCCACTCTAAATTCCAAAAGTAAGCATATGAATAACATAATTACATCCAATAATTATAGCATAAGAAACACCTTTTTTCCATGATTACCACCAACCTGATATTCCCAATCCACTAATGCTGGCTATCTCCCCTTTGCAATCATATACAAAATAGTGTAGAATGTGCACTATACAAATCGTAAATTCTATATTTAGAAAGAGGTATTTATGAACCTGTTAACAATGGAAAACATCAGCAAGAGCTATACCGAGCGTATGCTTTTTATAAATGCAAGTTTAGGAATTAATGATAACGACCGGATCGGAGTAATCGGAATTAACGGTACCGGTAAGTCAACCTTACTAAAGATGATTGCAGGCCTTGAAGAACCTGATACTGGAACAATAACGAAAGGTAAAAAGGTTAGAATTGAATATTTACCACAGGTACCAGTATTTGACGAGAAACTTTCCATTCTTGAAAATGTAATTCAGGGAAAAACCGCGGAAGAATCTTATCGCAACTTAGAGGGGGAAGCTAAGTCCATGCTCACTAAATTAGGACTTTCAAACTTTGACGAATCTCCTAAGTTTTTATCTGGCGGACAAAAAAAGAGAGCAGCGTTGGTTCGAACTTTATTAACACCAGCGGAAATCTTAGTTTTAGACGAGCCAACAAACCATTTAGATAATGAAATGGCCGAATGGTTAGAGGACTATTTAAACAAATATCGTGGTGCATTTATTATGATTACTCACGATCGTTACTTTCTTGATAAAGTAACAAACCGAATTATTGAAATAGATAAAGGAAATCTTTATAGCTATCAGGCGAACTATTCAAAATTTCTTGAACTAAAAGCCCAACGAGAAGACATTGAAATGGCTACAGAGAGAAAAAATAAAAGTTTATATCGTGTTGAATTAGAGTGGATGATGCGTGGCGCAAGAGCTCGTTCTACAAAGCAAAAAGCCCATATCCAACGTTTTGAAGCTTTAAGAGATAGAAAAACCATTGAAGAAGATAAAAGTGTTGAAATATCTTCTGTATCTACTCGCTTAGGAAAGAAAACCATCGAATTAGAACATATTTCAAAACAATTTGATAACAAAACGTATATCGAGGACTTTTCCTATATCTTTTTACCAGGAGACCGTATTGGAATTATTGGTCCAAATGGTTGTGGAAAATCCACTTTGCTAAAAATAATCACAGACAAGCTAACACCAGATCAAGGACAAGTGCATACTGGTAGCACCGTTAAAATCGGGTATTTTTCTCAAGAAAATGAAGCTTTAAATGAGCAACAAAGGGTAATTGATTATGTGAAAGATACAGCAGAATTCATTCAGACCGTGGATGGTGTAGTAACAGCTTCACAGATGTGTGAAAAGTTTTTATTCACAGGCGCTATGCAGTACTCACTTATATCAAAGTTATCCGGTGGTGAAAAGCGCCGACTTTATTTACTTAAAGTGTTAATGGAAGCTCCTAATGTATTAATACTAGATGAGCCTACCAACGACTTAGATATACAAACACTTAGTATTTTAGAAAGCTACTTAGAAAACTTTGATGGAATTGTTATCACAGTTTCTCATGACCGTTATTTCCTAGATAAGGTAGTAGATAGAATCTTCTCCTTTGAGGGCAATGGTTTAATTGTTCAATATGAAGGTAATTTTAGTGATTACAAAGAAAAAAGAACAAGTGAGGAAAGTTATCCACAATCAGGTGGCGCAAATGGTTCCTCTATCAACAATAAAGCAGCCGATGACCAAGTTTCTGTGGATACAGAGTCTAGCAAAAACACTTGGAAGCAACCAAACAATCGTCCAAAGTTTAGCTATAACGAGCAAAAAGAATATGAAACCATCGATGAAGATATTAGCAAGCTAGAACAAACCATCGCTGAGCTAGAAGAAAATATTGCAAAGTCCGCAACAGAATACTCCAAACTAAATGCTCTGATGGAAGAGAAAGAGCAATGCGAACAAAAGTTAGAAGAGAAAATGGAACGCTGGGTATATTTAAATGACCTAGCCGAACAAATACAGGCCTATAAAGAGAATCGATAAGTTATTATTTCCTACAAAGCCATAGTAATCTTCTATTTATATAAGCATACGAATTAAAAATACCACTGATATTAAAGAGGACACCCTCCTAAAAAACAGTGGTATTTTTATTTAACTATATAATCTTTTATCTATTATAATATTTCAATTTTATAGCAATCTAACTGGTCTTTCACTTGAAATCCGTGTTTTTTATAAAGATGTGTAGCGACTTCATTATAACTACTAACATGAAGAATTATTCTATAAATTCCATCTTCCTTTTTGGTTAAAACCTCGTCATATATCGCTCTTAACAAAGCATTTCCATAGCCTTTGCCTTGATATTCCTCACAAATTCCCACGTCAAAAAGAGTAACTGCGCTTCCTCCATAAAAGAGGCTAAAAAATCCGACTGGTTCCTCATTATCATATGCAATATATGTTTTTAATCGTGGTTCTGAAATTGCATCTTCAAAACGCTCACCAGCTTCATCCTCTGACATCTGAAATAACGGAATCATATGTTTTGTATAAAATTCTTTTTGTTCTTGTTTTATTTCATGTAAGGTAACTACCTTTGATATATCCTCTGCCGCTTTCATTCCATCTAATAATGACAATTCCATCTGATACTCAGAATATAAATACTCTGCACCTACTGATAAAATTGCTTTCAATGATCCTTTATCAAAAGGTCTTTGAAAAATGAATACTTCTGAAACATCGCTTTTTTTGCACTCTTTAAAAGCCGCTTGTACTAGTTTTTTAAAAACTCCTCTGCGTCGATACTCTGGGTCTACAAAAGCATTCAGTTCAATATCATTGTCATCAATATTTGTTAAGGCTAAAAAACCCTTTAATTCCTCTTCATAATATAAATAAAAACACTTAAGATTCTTTGTTGTGTTACCGTTTGTTGATAAGTATACCGTTCTTTCTGACTGATCTAAAGCATTGCATTTTTCTTCTAATGCTCGAATTTCTTCTCTATAACGGCCATTCAAACGATGTAGACATTTTATATTCCCCATGTTTGTTTTCCACCGAAGCCTCTCTTATTTTGTCTATATTCTTTATCTGTTATTAGCTGTTAATTCTTTAAACGTGAAAGAATATCTGTTAACCTTGCAAACTGTTCTAACGTTAAGGCCTCTCCACGTATTGTAGCAGGAACTCCTAACTCCTCTATCGCCTTTTCTATCATTTCCTTTGAAAATGATAAATCTTGTGAATTATTTAATCCATTGGCCAAAGTTTTTCTTCTTTGATTAAAGGACGCTCTGATTAATTTAAACATAAGGTGTTCATCTTTTACCTTAATTGGAGCATCTTGATGTAAGGTTAAGCGTATCACCGCAGATCCTACATTAGGTCGTGGCATAAAGCAATTTGGTGGTACATTCGCTACGATATATGGGTCTGCATAATATTGTACAGCCAAAGACAATGCTCCATAATCTTTACTTCCTGGTCCTGATTGCATACGATCTGCTACTTCTTTTTGTACCATGACCGTAATATTTTCAATTGGAACATGAGCTTCAAAGAGCCCCATAATGATTGGAGTTGTAATGTAATATGGCAGATTTGCAACTACCTTGATTGGTTTACCACCATTCTTTTCCTTCACTAATGCATTGATATCTACTTTTAAAATATCCTCATTAATTATCGTCACGTTATCATACATTGATAACGTATCTTCTCTTAAAATAGGTATTAAGTTCTTATCAATTTCAACCGCAATAACTTCTCTCGCATTCTCACACAAGTACTGCGTCATAGTACCAATACCAGGTCCGATTTCAAGCACCATATCATCTTTCGTAATATTTGCTGCTTTTATTATTTTCTCAAGTACGTGAGTATCAATTAAAAAGTTCTGACCGAATTTTTTTTGAAACATAAAATGGTACTTGTTTAAAATCTCTATCGTATTCTTAGGATCACCTAATGTTGCCATGCACTACCTCATTTCAATATTATTCTCTATTTTAATGTGAGTAAAATAATCACACGCTTTATTCCATACCATATAACTTCTTTGCATTTTGATTTGTTATATTTATTACTTCTTCCTTTGTTATATCTTTAATCTCAGCAATTTTTTCTACAACATAACTTAGATTTAAGGAAGAATTCCTCTTACCACGATTTGGTTCAGGGGAAAGATAAGGACAATCTGTTTCAAGAACAAGTGATTCCATAGGAATTTCTTTCACAACTTCTTTTAATTTCTTTCCATTCTTAAATGTAACTACTCCACCAATACCTAGATAAAATCCCATTTTGACATATTCTCTAGCTATTTCTATTCCATAAGAAAAACAATGAATTACTCCTGTAAATTTCTTATTATGCTCTAGGGCATATTGTTTTGCCTCTTTCATTATTGTAAGTGTATCTTCCGCTGCATCTCTACTATGAATTACTACTGGCATTTCTAAATCAATTGCTAAGTAAAGTTGTTTTTTAAACCAATATTTTTGAAGCTCTCTCTCTGGCGTATCCCAGTAATAATCAAGCCCTATTTCACCAATTGCAACGATCTTAGGTAGACTTGTCTGATCTTTTAGCCACTGAAAAGATTCTTCAGTAAGTTCGCTGGTATCACTTGGGTGAACGCCAATTGCTCCATAAACGTGCTCATATTGCTTCGTTAACTCTATGGTACTTTTGGATGACTCAATACTCGCCCCAATATTAACTACGGTCTCTACCCCGTTGTCCTTAAGCTGCTCTAACAATTCATTTCTATCTTCATTAAATGCTTCATCATCATAATGCGCATGTGTATCAAATATCATATTAACCTCTCAATCCGCTTTATAGCGGTCAAACTGCTTTGTATAAACTTTTACTGCTCAAAACGCAATTGCTCTTTATTATAAGGCTTATTTATAATTTTGTCCATGTTAACTGCTCATTAAGCATTAAAATCCCGTTCTTAAGATAATTTAAGCTCTCTAACCTTCTTTCGAAGTCGTAAAATCATCGATGGTGAGACTGATAATTCATCGTATCCCATTTGTAATAATTCTCTTGTTATGGTTAGATCAGAAGCTAACTCTCCACAAATCCCAGCCCAAATACCATTCTCATGTGCATTCTTAACCACCATATGAAGCATTTTTAATATTGCTGGATGATGAGCATCAAAGAATGTATCTAGCATAGTATTTTGACGATCAATAGCAAGTGTATATTGTGTTAAATCATTTGTCCCCACACTAAAGAAATCCACCTCTTTTGCTAACTCGTCGCTAATCATTACCGCTGCTGGTGTCTCAATCATAATACCAATCTCAATATCGTTTTTAAAGGATATATGCTCCTTTATTAACTCCATTTTAACTTCCTCTAAAATATCTTTTGCTTTTCGTACTTCAGAAACTGAAATTATCATAGGAAGCATAATTGATATTGTACCATACATAGATGCTCTTAGGATTGCACGAAGCTGTGTTTTGAAAATCTCCGTTCTAGTTAAACAAATGCGAATTCCCCTAAATCCCATGGCAGGATTTTCTTCCTTCTCTAATCCAAAATAGTCTATCTTTTTGTCAGCTCCGATATCTAAGGTTCGAATAATAACCTTTTTACCATTCATTGCTTTTGCGATCTCTTTATATACAAGAAATTGTTCCTCTTCGCTTGGATACGTGTCTCTTTCTAAATAAAGAAACTCACTTCGAAACAGTCCTATTCCACCACCATCATTCTTTAAGACTTCATCTACATCAGATAAATTACTGATGTTTCCATAGATATCTACTCTTTTTCCATCTATAGTCACATTATCCTTGCCTACTAACTTAGTAAGCAAGTCTTCTTCCAGAAGTAATTCTTTTTGCTTTTTCTTCATTTCTTCTAAAGTATTTGCATCAGGATCAATATATAGTGTCCCGCTAATTCCATCAATAATTGCTAGCCTATTATTGTACTCCTTAGTTAACTCTTTTCCAATACCAATAATCGCTGGAATATTTAGTGCCTTTGCTATTATGGCAGTATGTGAATTTTCCGACCCATACATAATAGCAAAACCAAGTACCTTATTTTTATCAAGACGTATTGTTTCACTGGGAATTAAATCATCTGCTGCAAGGATGACTGGTTCATTGAGAACAAACTCCTCTTGCTTATCCCCATTTAAAAGCCTTAACAATCGTTCAGAAACATCTATAATATCAAATGCACGTGCCTGCATATACTCATCTTTCATGGATAGGAACATCTGCGAATATTTCTCTGATGTTTGCTTCACTGCAAACTCTGCATTTGCCCCTTGATTTAATATAAGGTCAATGACAAAATTATAATAGCCTTCATCTTGCAAGATTAACTGATGCCCTTCAAAAATAGCCGCATTTATTTCATTTGCCTTAGATAAGGCCATTTCATTGAGTTCTTGAAGTTCTAATAAGGCTGACTCTTTTGCTAGCTCAAATCGTTTAATTTCAGCGTCTACATTATGGACTGTCTTCTTATCCACATTATATTTGCTTCGCTCATAAAATAAGATTTTTCCAATACTAATTCCTTGAAATACACTAGTTCCATATAAAGTAATCATCTGAACCTCCTTGTCTATTTTCTATGCAAAAAACTTACTATTTTTCTACCTTTGGTAATAGTCCTAATATTTCACCCTCACTTGGTAACCAGTTTGTGAATGCAGACGCACTACCTGCCGCTATTCCCAACTGAAAGGCTTTCATAAAATCATTGGTTTTAATATATCCTGCTAAAAATCCAGCCACCATGGAGTCTCCCGCACCAACGGAATTTACCACTATTCCCTTTGGTGCTTTTAAATAGTATATTTTTTCTTCCTCCGTGAGTAATACAGCACCTTCTTCTGCCATGGAAACTAAAACATTTCTAGCTCCTAATTCCTGTAATTGTTTTGCGTAGAAAACACATTCATCCCTGGAGCTTATTTTAGTACCAAATAAATCACCAAGCTCATGCTGATTGGGCTTCACTAAGAATGGTTTATATTTTAGTATATTTTTAAGTAAATCTCCCGTTGCATCCACAATGACGGAAATCTTTCTATCCTCTAGCATACATAACACTTTTTCATAAATATTAACTGGCAATGTGTTTGGTATACTTCCAGCTAAAACTAAACTATCCCCATCCTTAAGTTCATGAAGCTTAGCATATAACTTTTCTAATTCTTCGTCTAAAATAATAGGTCCTTGTCCATTAATCTCGCTTTCTTGTTCTGCTTTTATCTTTACGTTAATTCTTGACATCCCATTTTTTAGAGTAACAAAATTGGTATTACATCCTAAGCTATGTAGCTGCTTTTCAATCTCATATCCTGTAAAACCTGCAATAAATCCAAGGGATTTATTTTCCACTCCAAGGTTTTTTAATACAATTGAAACATTAATTCCTTTTCCCCCTGGGTATATTTCCTCTTTTGAAGTTCTATTGACAATCCCTGATCTATAATTTGGAACAGCGACAATATAGTCAATGGATGGATTAAACGTTAATGTATATACCATTTGATATACCTCCATAAATCATCTAGGCTGAATTTACGTATATTTATTACTATAATACACCATTTTTTCTATCTTGTTAAATAATAATATTGGCTTCCGTTTTAAAAGTTAGTAAAAAAGTCTCAAGCAAACTCATATATTTCTCATATTCACAGTCATTATTATATGTTAATATATTCCTACTGTAATAATTTATCATTTTTTGTTATAGTTTACAAAATTAAAAGGGTGAAAGTGGAGGTATGAAATGTACGAATTATTGAAGAAACGCGTACAAAAAAGAACAATTACTAGGATTATTATTGCTCTGGTAGTTATAGTAGTTTGCATGGTGGGAACAGATTTTGCCATATTTCAGGTGGTAAAAGGTCCAATTACGCTAACTCCTGACATGGATTATTCCGAATATGAAGGAAAATATGTTACTTACAATGCTCGGTGCATTTTAAGCGAATATGTTCGAATTGAAGAAACAAATACGACTACTAAAAAATCTAAATTACTTGACATTGGATATTTCGTATTTGATGAGGAAAACGGTAGCTTCTTAGGGATTCAATTGGATGCTAAAAATGAATCTAAAATGGACCAGTTAATAGACGAATCTTTAGACTATTTTTTCCAATACACAGATATCCAGCCAGATGGAATTAAGGTAACTGGTACACTAACTAAATTGGAAGAGGAAGACCTTGAATTTTACAATGAAAATTTAGATTATATATTTAGTGAAATTCCGGAATATAAGCAATATGCAATTCCTTATACCATTATTGATGGTACCATTGGTGGTACTGAAACTATTATGTTTTACCTCTTTACTGCTGCCAGTATAATCGCAGTATTATACATAATTTATGCTATATTTAGCCTTTTCTCGGATAAATACAAGAAAAAGCTTAATCAATTCCTAAATGATCATCCAGCCGTATCATCTCATACAATCGAAGATGATTTCTCATCAGCAACCAAGTTTGGAAAAGACATATGGGTTGGAAAGCGTTGGACCATTTTTATTTCCGGTGTTCAGGCCCATATACTTACAAACAAAGATTTGGTTTGGGCTTATTATTACTATACCAGAGGTAGGCATGCAGAAAGCCTTGTAAGGATATTTACAAAAGATAAAAGCTCCGTTGATGTTCACGTATCAAAGAAAATTGCAATGCAAATCTTAGATCATTATTCTACCACCCAATCACATATGGTAATTGGCTATGACAAAGATTTAGAATCTCTATTTAATGCAGAATTCGATGAGTTCTTAGAAATTAAGTATAACGCTGCAATTGCTGCAACTGAAGATGAATTCTAAAATACCAAACAACAAAGAATTCATGCTTTATTTAAAATAAATAATTTTATTATGAACTTATTTGTTAATAAAAAAAGAAGGTGTCACAGATGATACTACCTTACCTCTGTGACACCTTTTTAATATCATACAAATTAAATTAATTCTTTAGTTGTTTATCTTCTTTTTCTTCTCCAATACAAAAACTGATGTACCAATCGCTACAAATATAATACCAATGAAGTAAACAGTCATGGAACTAATTCCACCTGTTTTAGGTAACTCTTCAAGTTTTTCTTCTGTGTTCTTATCTGTATTTGCATTATTGTCTGTATTTCCATTGATAGCCTCATTTATATTTTCATTTTTACTATCTTCACTATTTAATGATAGAATTTCTTCTATTCCATCCCATGCAATTGACATCTTATGAAGCATAGTAATGTTACCAACGCCGCTTGATCCTGTTGTTCCCGTATGGAGTACACCACTTCCACCAAAATTATTTGTTTCAATGGTTGCAGCTAAGTCAACAACATGAGGTAAACCGTCTGCGATATGCTCTGGTAATTGAGGTGAAGATGTTTCTACATGTGCAGTAAGTTGATCACCCTTTACCTGTAATGTAATGTTACAATCTGTTAAATAACAAGAAGCAGTGATTGGATCACTTATTCTAGTAGTCACGCCGTTTTCATATTTTACAAGGAAAAAGTCAACTGCTCTTGAACTCTTACTTGTTCTTTCGATTCGAAGAGCATAACCTGTTAAAGTTTTTGTATCAAACTTAATATATACATCTAAATACTGCGCTTTTGCACTACCAAATCCTTGTCCTTGTGTTTTACTTGGGTCAAGGTTTAAAGTAACTGTCATATCACCATAACTTCCATTCACTGGTGTATATAGTAATCTTGCACCTTGGGTAGTTTGATAAAGTCCAGTACCTTTCGCTCCATCAATGGCACTACCATAAGTCCATGAGGTCGTAGTGTCTGGTTCCCATTCATACTCACTGGTATCCACTGGTTTCACAGAGTCTACTGTCCAAAAACCTGGTGCTATGGTTTTATTATATTCAACTGGGAAGTTTTGAAAATCTGTACTAATGGAATACTGTTTTACATCCGATATCTTTATTTTATCTGATGTTATCACAGAAACCGCTTTTCCAGCTTGACTTCTAACATGCTTTGGCTCAATAGTAGCCATTAAATAATAACCAACATCACCAAATGTTAACTCATAATTGTATTCAGGCTCATTTAAGTTTGTTACTGCAACTTCCACTGGATTAGATCCAGACTTATCAGTACAACGATACCATGTAATTAGAGATTGATCTTCACGCTTTCCTAAATCAAGTTGATAGGATACCGTAACGATTCCATCCTTTGGTGTCCCCATCACTGGTTTTTTTGTAAATTTAGGAGATGCAAGCACAGAAGGTGCTACTTCAATTTCACATGCTGCTTCTAATCCTGTTTCTGATTTAGCATATATAATAACTTTTTTAGATTCATCATAATCGTTGATTCCTTTTACAGTGCAAGAACCGTCTTTATTAACCGTTAATTCGACTAAATCTTCGCTGTCTTTATCAATAGACCAAGTGATGTTAGATAGTTTTGTTTCAATGTTTCCAAAACGTTTTACAGAAAGAGTTAATACCGCTTCTGTATTTCCAGATTCTATTGCTGTATTTGTTGTCTCGATGGACATAAATGTTGGAATAGATGCATAATCGATGTTATCTTCTTTTCCTGCTGCTAGAATCTTATCTTTTACTCCCATTGGATCCCAATCATCATTTCCACGTAATAAGTTATAGGTATTATATACGGTTTCACCCTTGTACTCTACTTTATAAGCGCCAAGTACATCTTTATTTGTCATATCAACCGTAGTCCAAGGATTATCTGAACTACTTAGTGTTATAGGTTTTCCATTATGTAAAACATTCGATTGGTAACAACGTAAGCTACTCTTTGGATACTTAGTCCAACCAATTCCAATGGATATTGGATAGTTACTCTTAAATTCACTATCAACAATAGCTACAGCTCCACCCTCTTTTGTAAGGTATTGATTTGGTTCTGCCTCTATACCAAAGATTTTAGAATTAAATACACAATTTAAAAATACAGCGCCAGTTCCTTGTGTTGAGTAAAATGGACGGTTTCCATAGAAATCAAAATCACACTCTAAATGTACGGTTGTCCCATTTAATGCGTCATCCGTACTTTCTACATGGCAACGATATAATAATACTCTCTTATCTGAAATAATTGGATTTGCATTCAATCTACTGATAAAATTGCAATTCATAGCAACAATTTTATCCCCATTACTATGCACCAATTGTCCTTGTGTAATTGCATCGGAACGCTTTGCACGATTTAATTCTGGCTTTAGAGGAAACTCTAAATCAACGTTACAGTAGTTTCCTACCGTTAAATTTTCCATTCTTAAACCATTGCCATCAATATATAAGTTAGTAAAGTTCCCATCAGCACCTTGAGTTTGACCACGATTTGCTGCGATTACTACATTTTCAGGATTATCAGTTAATCCATAGAATGTTAACCATTCACAATCTATAATTAAACCATAAGGTACAGATAAAGTGTCTGGTTTACGAATTTCTTCATCATCTGGGTCATCAACCCAATATACATAAGGCGCAATATATAGCATCATTGGCGATTCTTCAGTACCATCTACCAAATGCTTTGCTGCCTCATTGATACTAGTAAATACATATGGATATTTTGCAGCAGTTGCTTCATCCAATGAACCATCAATGTAAAATGCCTTTTCCGATAATTCAATTGTTTTTCCTTTATAAACAATGGAACTACCATTAAACTCAATAGGGTTGTTTGTATCTAATGAAACATACTTTTCTTCTGCCTCTGTAGTGATACCTCCTACCCCCATCATAATTAGACATGCAAACATAAATAGAACGATTTTCTTTAGTCTTTTCATCTCTCTCAATCCTCTCTTTACATATCGCTGAACTAATTTGCCGGCAAAATTAGTATCTATTACAATGATAGATAAATTTAACAGTAATTACTACATAAAAATTAGCTATTTTACTTTATAATACAGATTAATTTGTCTTTATAATTTTAGGATGATATAATTATTTTAGATTCATTATGAAATTGATTGGTTTATATTTAAAAATGAATCATTAACCTGAATTATTCATGTAAGTAAATAACAAAGTTAATTTACTGATCTTTATATCAGCCCGTTGTTTTTTACTTTGATTTTATGATTTTACTTTTTTTAACAGTCAAAAAGAAAGGAATTTAACTAAGGTATTATTACTCTCTTTTTTTAACTGCCAATGTGCAACTCACTATCTACTCTAATAACCTTTGTAGTGGTCTTAGTGAATGTATTTTTGATAAAACCTCATTAAATTCATTTTTATAAGGGCAACTACTGCATAACTTAAAGATTAGATAGCGTGATTTCTTCGTTAGCCTTGCTGCTATTTTTATAAGTTTTAAACGAATTGTATCAACTTGAAGATGTCTCATCTTCTTTGGTAAAACCATTCGACGAAACCAATTGAATATGTTATATGTTAACATATTGATTTGGAGTCGATTTTGATTAGTTATGAAATCATGATTTGGCATAGCATTCATATGAAAGCCTAGTTTTGCTTCTTTAATCATGTTTTCCATAGTCCCTCGATTACAATAAAAACGTAAAATATCCTGGGCAGGAATCTCCATATTTGTAACGATGAATGTATAATTAGCTACCATTACTCCATATGGTTTTTCAATCTTGCAAACAATTCTACGAGGATATGCCCAGCTATCAGCAGCATACATGAATTCAGTATAAGTGCAAGCGTAATCAACAAGATTATTGTTTAATGATTCCATAAAATCATAAACATCACCTTCAACCATCTTACGTAAGCGTGCTGATTCCTTCATACGAATAGCAAAACTCACACCATTGGTCTCTAACTTTTCATAAAGCATAACGTCTGCGAAACCACTATCACCTCTTAAGAATAGTTGAGTATCTGGATAATTATCCATATATTCCAATAGGAGAGGATACAAAAAATTATGTGCGTCCTTTGAAGTGTAAGTATTTCCTGGTCTTAACTCAGCCTTTAATAAATCCTTAGTTAACCCATCAAATACTAATAATGGATGATATCCAACGTTTTGATAATGAGTATTATAGCTACTACCTTCTTGCGAACCATACGTAGTAAATGAAGTAGAGTCGACATCAAGAATGATCTGTTGTGGTTGTTCATAAGAATAAATCTTCTCACGTAATAGTTGATGAAGAACATCCATCTGCACAATACAGATGTCATCAAGACGATTCATAAAACGGCTTATTGTAGGTTGAGATGCCAATCTTTCTTTCGAAAGAATTTGAGTAAATATAGGATCAAAAGCCAATTCATCCGCATCATCATCTTGAAAGTACCCAGCGATGTTTTGAAAGATACGTTGCATGAGTATGGATGAATCAGAATGAATACGCTGTTTTGTATCAGTACTAAAATTCTCAGCAATGATAGAGGGGATCTTTAGTTTATTTATATATTCATAGAGTAAAAGTAATCCAGAATCGGAGGAAAGTTCTCCTCCATTAAAATTTATTTTAATACGGTTATTGCATTCTAAGTGTAAATCCTGTAAACTAGACATATAAGGTTTCTCCTTTGTTTGATTTTGGGTCGCACTTAAATTTTAACAAAGAAGAGGCCTTTTTTCTATATCTAGATTTCACTTTTTAGGTGAAAGTAATAAATGTATGAAACTCAGTATTAAAAAGGTATTGTATCATGCTAACAAGGTCAGCATGAATAATTCAGGATTAATATAATTACTAGGTTAATTATAAATAAATTGTAAGTCTCTAAACATATAAAAAACCATTATTAGACGATTGTTAATTGTCAGATGAGGTGCTTATGGATAAAACAAATGATGATATCATATGGGTAAAAAAAAGAAAATTAGCTGCTTCCTATAGCATGAGTAGTTCTCATTGCCACCAGTATAACGAAATATTTTATATAAAATCAGGAGAATGCAGCCTTTTTATGCAACATTCAATTTACAGATTAAGAGCAGGAGATATGGCAATTATATCTACTGGAACGATACATAAAACCACTTATTTATCCACTTGTGAACATGAACGTATTGTACTTGATTTTAAAGATGAGCATATTAAAGAAATCACCGATCGGTATGGTGAAAATATTTTTAACGAGTTACTTGGAAAAAAGGTCCTCTCTTTTACATCAAAACAAAAAAAGTATTTAGAAGATCTCTTGGATAAAATGATCCTTGAATTAGAGCAACCTGACAACTTTTCTGATGCTTTTCTAAATACCTATCTCGTGGAGTTTATATTATTTTTAATTAGGTATCAAAGTAGAACTACCCATATTTATAAAACAATGGATTTAGAGAATGAATCCATACAACGTGCTGCTGATTATATATTTCATAATTATGATAAACCAATTACCTTAACGGAAATGGCTAATATGTTGCATTTAAATCGAACTTATTTTTCAAAAAAATTTAAACAAACAACTGGTATAGGCTTTAAAGAATATTTAACTAGAATTCGTATACGGCGCGCAGAGCAACTTTTACTAGAAAGTAATATGTCTATCACTGAAATAGCCTTTGCTTGTGGGTTTACTGACAGCAATTATTTTGGTGATGCCTTTCGTCATATAAATGGTGTTTCTCCATTAGCCTATCGAAAAAATAATCATCCATTTTAATCCTAAACATCATAACCAACAATTCGCTACTGTTTAGAAAAAGTAGTAACATTGTTATCAGTGTGAAACTGCAAAATAAAAGGAGTTATACACAAATTATATGTTACTTGTGTATAACTCCTTTTAAACTATTCAAATATATAACTAGTCATCGATAAACTTCCTAAGGTACAAGAATCATTAAATACAGTTACTTTATCTGTTTTATCTGCAGCTCCTAATATATAAAGCAAAGGATAAAAATGGTCTGGAGTCGGAACAGCATACTTTGCGTCTTTATGTGTATGATAGTTCACGACATCTTCATACTTTCCAGCTAGTATTGATTCTTTAATATAGTCATCAAAATCATTCGCCCATTTCGTTCCTCCACTATTCTCCCAATCCACTGCTCTTAAGTTATGTACCACGTTTCCACTAGCCAGTATAAGAACACCTTCCTCTCTTAATTTAGAGATGCAAGTTCCTAATCTATAGTGCTCACTGCTTGGGGCTGTTCCATCTACACTTAACTGAAAGACTGGAACGTCTGCCTTTGGAAACATCTTAACTAAAACTGACCAGGCTCCATGATCCAATCCCCAAGTATCATCGGCAAGCACCTTAGAGCCAATTAGCTCCTTCGTCTCTTTTGCAACTTCAGGTGCGCCTTGGGCTTTATAAACTACTTCATATAACTCTTTTGGAAATCCATACATATCATAAACCATTTTAGGATTTTCATCTTCGCAAATTTTAGTCCCCTTAGTATACCAATGGGCAGAAACTACTAAGATGGCTTTTGCCTTTGGTAAACGCCTACCAACCTCTTCCCAATTTTTTGTATATTTATTATCTTCAATAGCATTCATTGGTGATCCGTGACCGATGAATAGCATTGGCATTTTGTTTCCTGACATAAAAACTCCTTTCGTAAATAAAGCTTTTAAGTGTCGTATCACTTTTATCATAAAAATAAGTATATAAATATCAAAATGTAAATCAGTACTTATTTATACTCGTTATATCATTAGTAATCCTATAAGTCAACCTATCCCCTTTAGACCATACTCATAATAATGATACCAATGTTAATACATCCTCATCAATCGCATGACATGCATCGCCAAAGTTAATCACATGAAGCTTTGATACAATTACATAATCCACCCAACTAAAATCACGCTCATAACAACGCCTGTTAACGTGGCTACTAAAGCTCCTGCTAGAGTATACCTCGTCTTCTTAACCCCTGCTGTCATAAAATACACGGCCATGGTATAAAATATGGTTTCCGTACAACTCATTATTATTGAGGATAGTCTTCCCAAATAAGAGTCCGGTCCAAATTCTTTAAAAATATCCAGCAGTAAAGACGTTGCCGCAGAGGAAGAAAACATTTTTACGACCACCAAAGGAACAAGTTCTCCTGGGAACTTAAGAATTGATGTAATAGGAGCTATTACATTTGAAAGTGCTTCTAGCGCTCCAGAAGCCCTCATAATGCCGATTCCTACCATTAGGCCTATTAACGTAGGCAATATGTCTAAAACTACCTTAAAACCCTCTCTAGCGCCTTTGATGAATATATCATAAACATTCTTTTTCATAAGTAGGCCTAAACCTATAATATATAAAAACAAAAAAGGAATAATATAATCCGATATGTAAATAAGAAAATTCAAAGCAATCCCCAGCCTTTCTATTTGAATCTAGTGCTTTCTTTCAGAGTTTACTGCTTTCTATTTAAGTCAACAGTCTTCTATTAGAAGCTACTACTTTCCATTAGAACCCACTACCTTCCCATTCTAATTCTTAGCCAATTTTCTAGCTATGATGGAAAACAATGCCCCAACAAATGTAGAAAACAGTGTTGCTACTAAACCTGCACCAAGTATTTCTGCTGGGTTTATTGATCCATACTGAGTACGATAAGCAATAATATTAACTGGAATAAGTTGCAATGAAGAAATATTAATAATTAAAAAGGTGCACATGTCTGGACTCGCTTTATCACGCATTTCATTTAATTTAGCAAACTCTTTCATTGCTTTTAACCCTACTGGAGTAGCTGCCCAGCCAAGGCCCAAAATATTTGCAATCATATTGGAAGCTATGTATTCATTTACAATATGATTTTTTGGAATATCAGGAAATAAAATCCGAAGCACTGGTCGCAATGCTTTTGTAAGCTTTTCTATAATCCCTATCTCTTTGGCAATTTCCATAAGTCCCATCCATAAAGACATGATTCCTAGCATTGTAATACACAATGTAACAGCTTCCTTTGCTGAATTTAACGTGGAGGTACTAACATCTGCAATTTTTCCCGTTAAAGTTCCATAGATAATTCCAAAAACTATCATAAATCCCCATAAATAGTTAATCATTTTATTTTTTTTCGCTTCATTTTTTTTAATTTTATGTTAATTCTAATTAATATATTCGTGTTTTTGATGTAGTAGTATTTTAAATTTAACTATATTTTTAACATAAAATTTCAACAAAGCACTGAAAATTAGCGAAATTTCTCTTTTCATGTATGATTATGTTATTATATGATATTAATTAGAAAAATTATAAAAGTCAAAAAAATGCTAAAATGTCTTAATTTTTTCAGTTGACTATTTTTACCTCCTATGATATTTTATAATAAGTGACCCCAATAATTAACATATTTTTACATTTTACTAGCGTTTTTGACAGTTTTGAAAGGAGAAATAAAAATGAAAAGCACAGGTATTGTTAGAAAATTAGACGAATTAGGACGTATTACACTTCCAATTGAATTAAGAAGAACTCTTGGAGTAAGTGAAAGAGATCCATTAGAAATTTTTGTAGATGAAGGAAGAATTATTTTACAAAAATATGAACCAACTGATATCTTTAACGGAGAAAAAGATGAATTATTCGATTACTGCGGTAAAAAGGTATCTAAGAGTTCTATTACAGAACTTGCTAAACTTGCTGGTCTTATCGACTAATTTAAAAAACTATTTACCTTGTGGAATAGTTTAAATTTAATAATCCATAGGTACTAGTCTTTAGAAAACTAAGAGGATGATGCTTGCGTTTTTTGATAAAACGATTTAGCATCATTCTTTTAGTTTTTTCTGTATAAAATATCCAAATATTTCAGACGAAACATACTTTAAAATGCCATTTTATAAACCCTGTCATTTTTATATGCTTTAATCTATATTTAACTTTATTTACTTATTATTTACTCTTCATTTAACAGCATTGCATAAATGTCTCGCTTTGGTACACCTCGATCATCTGCAACAGCCTTCATTGCTTCTTTTTTATTCATCCCTTGATTCATATAGTGATCCATATGTTCACTAAGGGTCCATGAAAGCCACTTTTCCTGACTTTCTTTAATTAATTCTTCTCGGCTCTTGCCCTCAATAACAATTACGCATTCACCTTTCGCATCATTTTCCTCATAATAGGCAATCGCCTTTTCAAATGTAGATGTAAATACGGTTTCATGTTTCTTGGTAAGCTCACGTAGAATAGTTATATTACGGTCTCCAAGGGCCTCAAATAGCATTTTAAGCGTCTTAACAAGCCTATGTGGTGCTTCATATAGGATAATGGTTCTTGTCTCATTTACAAGCTCATTTAAGATGTCTTGTCTCTCCTTTTTATCCGTTGGTAAAAATGCTTCAAATGCAAACCTTCTAGTTGGTAATCCAGATAATGAAAGTGCCGTAACACATGCACTTGCTCCAGGGAGTGAAGTTACTGTAATTCCAGCTTCATATGCCATTTTAACAAGTTCCTCCCCTGGATCTGAGATTCCAGGTGTCCCAGCATCTGTAATTAATGCAATATTCTCACCCTCTAGTAATTTATTAACTAAGTACTTGCCTTTATCATATTTGTTGTATTCATGATAACTTGTCATTGGTGTTGTAATTTCAAAATGATTTAATAGCTTTATACTATTTCTAGTGTCCTCCGCAGCGATTAAATCCACTTCTTTTAATATTCTAAGTACCCGAAACGTAATATCTTCTAAATTACCGATTGGGGTTGCACATAAATATAGGGTTCCTGCCATACTATTACCCTTTCCTTTCCACTTTCAGTCAGTTACAACAAAACAGATTTATTTCTGTTAGAAAAATCAGATTTATTTCTGTTACAAACAGATTCATAACTGTTATATACACATTCATATCTGATACAATCAGATATGAAAGAAAGAGGCCGTTGCAAACTAGTTAACTTATATAAACTGTATTTGCAATAACCCCTTTAATTAATATCCATAAATTTTATAAATCTCATCGGTATAAACATGTTCCTCTTTATACACAATCAGCGGAGCTTCAACTGTAACCATAGGATTTCCGCCTTTTAAACCTTCTATAAGCACCATATTGGGCTCTTTATGCAAATAAGGATGAACAAACCTTAATCTCTTAGGCTCTAATTTATATCGTTTCATTACTTCAATAATTTCTGCCAATCGAAATGGTCGGTGCACCATAAATAAGCGACCGTTTTGCTTTAAAACTTTGGATGATTCTCGAATTACATCTTCCAAAGAGCAAAGAAGTTCATGCCTTGCAATTGCTTTGGGCTGATTTGGATTTACAAGTCCATGGTCGTGGTTCATATAGGGCGGATTGCTTGTTACTACATCAAAAGAAGCTGCACCAAAAATCTTAGAGGCTTCTTTGATATCTCCAGTTACTATGTCAATCTTTTCTTCTAAAGAATTCCCTTTTACGCTACGTCTTGCCATATCTGCACTTTCTTCTTGGATTTCTAGACCTGTAAGATGCCTTCCTTTATTCCTACCTTCTAATAAAATTGGAATAATTCCAGTGCCTGTCCCGAGATCTAGCACCGTGTCAGTTTCTTTAATTTTTGCAAAACCAGTTAACAACACCGCATCCATACCAAAACAGAACTTATTTGGATTCTGAATAATTTTATAATTATTACGATGCAAATCATCTAAACGTTCATCGGGTAGTAATAACTCCTCCCACATGCATCCTCCTTATAATCACACCATAACTAATCTACTAGGAAAATTACCAAGTAGATTACCTTGTAGTTAATAATTACTTGGCAATCTACATATAATTTCTTTATAAACTAGTCATCTAAATGATTACCTTCTTTTTTCTCTAATAACTCTAATGCACGAAGTTCATCATCCATTAGAATCTTCTCTTTTTTCTTTTTCGGTTTAAATTTTAAATCGTCAACTTTATATTCTCGTATTTCTTTTTCATCGTTTTCAAGCTCTACAATTACCTTTACAAGCTGCTTTAAGACACTTACGCTTGAAACTTCACCTTGAAGATTATCCGATGTTGTAACACGGTCTCCTACGTTTGGTAATTTAGCATTTAAGTCTTCGTATGCTTCTTCTTCATTCTTTAGACAACACATCAATCGACCGCATACACCTGAAATCTTTGTTGGATTAAGGGATAAGTTCTGCTCTTTCGCCATTTTAATTGACACTGGGGCAAACTCAGATAGATGGGTATGACAGCATAATGGACGACCACAAATACCGATTCCACCAACAATCTTAGTTTCATCTCTTACACCGATTTGTCTAAGCTCGATTCTAGTCTTAAAAACTGCTGCCAAATCCTTTACTAACTCACGAAAGTCAATTCTTCCATCAGCCGTAAAATAAAAAAGCACTTTGTTGTTATCAAATGTGTACTCACAATCAATTAGTTTCATCTCAAGTCCGTGCTTTGCTATTTTTTCTAAACAAATGCGAAATGCATCTTTTTCTTTTTCTTTATTCTTTTTCTCTGTTTCATCATCTTCTGGTGTTGCAGTTCTCATAACACTCTTTAATGGTTGTATGACTTTTTCATCCTCTACATCTCTTGGTCCAAGTACAACCATACCATATTCCACGCCACGTGCAGTTTCAACAATTACGTTGTCACCCTGCTTTATATCATATCCCGCTGGATCAAAAAAATATACTTTTCCCGCTCTTCGAAAGCGTACCCCGATAACATTGATCATGATTCTTATCCTCTCTATTTGTAATATCTATATCAAGACTCCTTCATTGCTAACAATAATAGTTCCATCGCAATTTCAAAATTAACATTTGCCAATAGTCTTTTCTTCGTATCATCTAATGCCTTTATAATGTGATCCAAGGCTTCAAAACTCTTGTTACTTCCTTGCTTTTTTATATCTTGTACTTCGTCTTTATAAAAAACTAGATTTGCATCCATTGTAGCTTTAAACATTAATACATCTCGATACCATAATAGAATTAAATCCAAATAATCGTTTATAACTGATTTGTTCTCAGCAATTTTTTTAATGGCCCCCATAATCTCTGAAAGTTCATATTCATCAATATACTTCATTAAACGAACAACATCTGCCTTCATCTGCGAAAACTCTTCTGAGCTTGATAATTTTATTGCTTTTCCCAAATTTCCATTTGCAAAAGTTGCACTTAACTCCGCTTGATAATCAGGAACCTTAACTTCCTCCATTAAGTATTTTTTTATACTCTCTTTTGGAATAACTTTTAAATTTAGAACCACACAACGAGATAAAATAGTTTCTAAAAATAAATTTGAATTATTCGTTAGTAATAAAATAACGGCATATTCTGGAGGTTCTTCAATTGTTTTAAGTAAGGCATTTTGTGCTTGCTCTGTTAATTTTTCAGCCTCATCAATAATATAGACTTTATATTTACTACTGTAAGGTTTTATTTGAACATCATTATTTAGCTGACTTCGGATATCATCTACACTAATGCTTGCCTTTTCATGTGTAATGTACTTTATGTCAGGATGATTATCACTCATGGCCTGTAAGCAAGATTTACACACACCGCATGGATTTACATCATGGGCCTCACATTGCAGGGTTGTTGCGAAAATAGAAGCAAGTAAATTTTTTCCTGTTCCGTCTTCCCCATTTAAAATGTACGCATGTGAAAATTTTTGCATACGAAACGCATTTTGAAAATAATCGATTATGTTCTCATGACCAACCACATCTGAAAATGTAAGCATAAAATCCCTCCTTCGCCAACTGGTATATCTTAAGCAAAAATATCAAGTAGCAATCCACGTATTTCATCAATTTTACTTAAAATACTAATCGCGTCTTTTTCCTCTTTCATAAGTTCTAAGGCTAATTCATCAAGTGTTTTATCAATTAACTTTATCATTCCGTAGACTCTATGCCTACCACGCTTATCAAGGAAATTCTGCCTACTAAATTTATGGGATCGATTTACTACCTCATTCATAAATTCACGAATTAGTTCACGATAATGTCTCATATCTAGCACATCCATATGCTTTGATATCTTTTTTCCTTGTGCTGAGATCTCATCCATTAAAAAACTAAGTCTTGCCTGAAGTTCTTGCTCTTCAATGCTACTGATTAAAGTAAACTTAAACGAGCCATCGGTTTCCTTTACGGGTGCCTTAAGCTCCGTTGATTGAATTGTTTGCAATTGATTTACCTTAATCTCCATAAACCCCTCCCATCGGTGACTACAAGCTTGCTTGCAAACACCTGTCTCCTCCTTCATTATCCCATGAAAAAAACTTCATGGTCTCATTGCTTCAATGACCATCAAAAAGTTTCGTTAAGATGGCTCATTTAGCCTTTATTATACCATATATAATCAAACATTTATAGCTTTTTATTTCACTCTAAAATGTCCTATACATATATTTAAACCTGATAATTATTTCTTATCTGTATCTTGTATTATTGCTAAAATATCACTACTAATTTGGCTAATACATTCCCTTATGTCTAAGTTTTGATAACGTTTATTAATCCCCAATGCTTTGATATTCTCCTCTGAGAAATCCATGGTATCTGCTAAATATCTACGGCAAAGTTCTGCATATTTAGGATCACTTTGTTCCCGTTCGCGTTCTAAAGCTCTCATAAGACGCTCACCATCTTCTACTTCTACATAAATCGGAACAACGCTATCTTTTCCATAGTAATCTCGAATTTGTTCATACCCTTCAAGGGTTTGTATCATAATATAATTAGAATTATCTAAATCAATTTGACCATCATTTACGGTAAAATAATACCAAATTCCATGTACTGTATCATAAGAACGCTGCTCAATAACCTTTCCTTTTGCTAGCAGTTCTTCTCTTTTTGCATTGTCCACAAAAAAGTACTCTCTACCGTCTACCTCAGCTGTTCGAATGGGACGTGTTGTATAAGTAACCACCGTTTTTAGCTTTAAATCCTCTATCTCTAACAACTTCCGAAAAATCGTATCTTTTCCTGTAGCACTCTTTCCCATAACAAGAAATATTTTTCCCATGTTGTGAGCTCCTTTTCCTCATTTCAAGTTACTCTTTCATTACGCTATGATTTGAATCGTGGTTCCTGTAAGATCCTTCATCCCACGTAATGCTAACCCAATATTCTTATATTCTATAAGACAGTTTAAAACATCTTGTGTAATCACTTCTCCTGGTACTAAAATTGGTATTCCAGGTGGGTATAAATACACATATTCCGCTGCGATTTTATTCACACTTTCCAAAAGCAGCACTTGCTTACTCTCAAGCGCAGAGCTTTCATAATGAGTATACTCAACCTTTGCTTTAAGAAACTCCACATACTTAGGTTCTTGGTTTTTTAAAGTAGCGTAAGTCTTATATTCATCATCTATCTTACGTAACGCATTTAATAAGCGTATAAATCCTTCTTTCGTATCGCATACACTTGTCATGCATAAAACATAGTCCTTTGAAGTCATCTCCACTTGAATTTTATATTTGTGCAAGAGAATTTCATACAGTTTCATTCCCGTAAGCTCTTTGCAATTTGATAAAATAATAAGCTTTGATGGGTCCTTATCATAGCAATAAGCAGTTTTCTTAGGTTTCCATACACGAATACTTTGTAAATTCGAAGTTTGATTATAAAATGATTCTAACTCCTTTACATACTCCTCAAATGCAAGTTTCCCTTTTTCTTCTAGAAATTTGATGCAATTACTGATTCCTGCCATTAACACATAGGATGGAGAGGACGTTTGATAAATACCTAAATATCGTTTTAATTCCTCTTCCTTTACCAAATCACTATTTCGATGGAGAATTGCTGTTTGAGTAAACGCTGGCAAAGTTTTATGAATACTCTGAATTACAAGATCTGCTCCAGCGGCCACCGAACTTTGCGGAAACGAATCATGGAAACTTAAATGTGCCCCATGTGCCTCATCAACAAGTAGTGGTACGCCATATTTATGAGCAATCGTTGCAATCTCTTTTATATCTGAAATTACACCTTCATAACTAGGTGAAGTAATAACAACTAATTTAATGTCTGGGTACTGCTTTAACATCCCCTCTACTTCTTCTACCTGTATGCTACCTGCAATTCCATAAGGTTCTTCTACCCTTGGATACAGATAAACTGGCCTAAGCTCTCGTAAATAAACCGCATTATAGACAGCTTTATGTGAATTTCTAGCCATTAAAATGCGATCGCCTCTCTTGGTACAAGCCGATATTCCAGCCAAAATCCCTGAAGTGCTTCCATTAATTAAGAAAAAACTCTGCTTCGATTGAAAAATCCTAGCTGCCTTTTCCATGGAATGAAGTAATATCCCTTCTGCTTCATGAAGATTGTCAAAATCCTCAATTTCAGTTATATCAATTGCATATGGATTTTCCATAATAAAATCTTTATTTCTTTTATGCCCAGGCATATGCATTGGATAATAACCTTCATCCTTATAATTTAATAACTGGTCATATAAATCCATATCAATACTCCTCTTTGGTTATAAATAGATTTATTATATCGTAGCAACCAATAAATTACAAGTTTTTTAAACCTTGGTCTTTTATATGTTTTCTACGTTTAAAAGCGTATCATGATTTTTATTAGATTGCAATGTAATAATGAGTCTCTCACCTATTCCTTATATTTTAATCGTTTTACCTAGTAATTAACCAATTTAGGAATTTTTGTAATTGCATCCAGCATTTTTTTCATGTATAATACATCTAAATTTATACATAGGAGGTATCATCAAATGAAACTAATAATAGAAGAAAATGATTTGTCAGAGTACTTGTTAGAAACAAAATACGTAGACTTTATGACTCCATGTATTGATAAAAAAGCGCAAGAATTATTTTCTGAATGTAAGAATGATTATGAGAAAATTCAAGCTGCTTATTTATTCGTAAAAGATGAAATTCATCACTCTTGGGACATTGGAAGTGAGCGAATTACCAAAAAAGCCTCTGAGGTATTGACGTATGGGGAAGGAATCTGTTATGCTAAGGCATTACTATTTGCTGCTTTATTACGTCATGAAGGAATTCCTACAGGATTTTGTTATCAAAGATTAACTGTATTTGATATGCCTGATAGCGGTTATTGTATTCACTGTTTAAATGCAGTGTATTTAAAAGAAGAAGACCGATGGGTTCGTCTCGATGTAAGAGGTAATAAAAACGGTAGTAATGCAAGATTTTCCTTAGAGGAAGAACATCTTGAATTTCCAGTGAGAAAAGAATATGATGAAATTGATTTTCCAACTGTATTCGCTTGTCCATTAAAAAATACAACGGATGCACTTGAACATAGTAAAAACTGTGAAGATTTAATTCGTCATCATCTTCCTACGAACTTATAAAAACGTTATAATAACGAAAGGTATGAAGTTACATGAGACTTAGAAATGTAAGCGGTTCAAAAGAAGCGATTGCTGCAAATGAGTATGTTATTCATGAACCAGAGCAACTAAAAGGCCAATGGCACACTGTATTTGGAAATAATAATCCGATTCATATAGAAATTGGTATGGGTAAAGGGCAATTTATTACTACCCTAGCAATGCAAAATCCTAATATCAATTATATTGGTATTGAAAAATACTCCAGCGTATTAATACGTGCAATAGAAAAGCGAGAAGAATTAGAGTGCAATAACCTATTCTTTATTCGATTTGATGCCGAAAATATTTGCAATATTTTTGATAAAGATGAAATTGATCGAATCTATTTAAACTTTTCTGATCCTTGGCCAAAGGATCGCCATGCAAAGCGCAGATTAACTTCCAGAGAGTTTTTTAGTCGCTATAATTGCATATTAAAAAAAGATGGATATGTGGCATTTAAAACAGATAACCGATTACTCTTTGATTTTTCACTTAGTGAAGTAGAAGAAGCTGGTTGGACTCTAAAAGATGTTACATTTGATTTACACCACAGTGAATATGCCACAGGCAATGTTATGACAGAGTATGAAGAAAAATTCTCATCCATGGGAAATCCTATCCATCGACTAGTTGCATTTCGATAAGTCATTTTTATCCTTCTAACATATTATATATTAAAAACGAATCGAACAATTGATTCTTCTTAATTTGGAAGGATGAAATAAGTAAAATGAAAAAATCATTGCAAGTAAAAATCGCAAATTCTTTAAGTAATAAGACAGATTTAAACAAAAAGGCTCTGCAACTTAAGAAATCTTGGGATGAAGTTGGATCTATGCTAAAAGGAAAACCAAAAAAGAAATAATAATTTCATAGTTCATTGGAGACAATATACAAAAAAGAGAAAGACGGAGGTATTTTTTATGTCCTTAAAAATTACAAGTGAAAATTTTGAAAAAGAAGTACTACAAAGTGATATTCCAGTGTTAGTTGATTTTTATGCTGACTGGTGTGGTCCATGTAAAATGATGGGACCTGTTGTAGAAGAGCTTGCAACAGAATATGAAGGAAAAGTTAAAGTAGGAAAATTAAATGTAGATGATTGTCCAGAACTTGCTGCTAAGTATAAAGTTATGACAATTCCAACAATCATTTTATTTAAGAATGGAACTCCAGAACAGACAACTGTTGGAGTTGTATCTAAAGAACAACTTGCTGGATATTTAAATTAATACAGAGTAATTTAATGCAGTAAGTAGCTTAAACATTTAAAAAGAAGCTGTCACAATATTGATTTACTTTCTCTTAAGTTAGGCAATGATTTAATCATTCTCTACTTAAAGGATAGTAATTATCTAAAGTGTGGCAGCTTCTTTTAATAACATTATTGAGTTTCTCTTATAAATATCCTTCTTATCTCTTAATACCTTAAGCAAATACCTGCTTAAAATAAAGGATATTATTTAATATTCAAATTCTTCTTTTTTAATCGAGATGTAATAAATAAATTAAAAAGGTAAGCGATTACCGCTACGATTGGGACCCCTAGAAACATTCCAATAACGCCCCAATAAGCGCCTCCAACCGTGATACCGAAGATAACCCATAAAGGTGTAAGTCCAGTAGAATCTCCTAAAATCTTAGGACCAAGAATCCAGCCATCAAACTGCTGTAATATTAATATCATAATTGCAAAAATCAACGCTTTTACAGGGTCAAAACAAAGATATAGCAATACACCAGGTACAGCACCAATAAAAGGTCCAAAATAAGGGATCATGTTAGTAACACCAACGATTACACTCATTAAAACTGCATAAGGCAATTTTAGTGCTAGCATCGCAACAAAGCATATAATTCCAATGATTAATGAGTCTACTGATTTTCCAACCACATAACTTGAAAAAATCGCACTACAGTCTTTTGATACACTCACAATAGCATCTGCTTTTTTTCTTGACGTAATTGCGTAAATAAATCTTGTAACATGTTTTGATAACATTCTCTTGTCATATAACATATAAATTGAAATGGCAATTGCTAAAAAGATATTAATCGCAACTTTTACTATATAAAATGGGACATCAATTATCATAGGAAATAAATTCTTAGCTAAATTCGTTCCAAAGGTAATTAATGTAGGTGTTACTTCACTTAATTTCTCCTCAATAAAGGCTATAAATTCTGGCGATACATAGTCTTCAATATTATCAAGGAATGAAATAATCTCTTCATAAACTTGGGGAACTCTAGCAGTCAAATCCGTAATACTGTTAATAATCTGAGGAATTACAAATACTAAACCAACTACTAGTAGCCCAAGAACTACAATATAGGATACTAAAATAGAAAGAGATAATCTTACTCCTATACTTTTTATCTTACAAACATTTAAAAAGAATTTACGTTCCAAATACTTCGCCAATGGATTAATAATAAATGCTATAAAAAATGCCGCAATAAAAGGAGATAATATCTTAAAAAAATTACCGATTGCAGTCTTTAATACTGGTAAATTCACAATACAATATATTATAAAAGCACCAATTGAAATAGTCGCAAGTGTATACACACATATCATAAAATACTTTCGATTAAACTCAAAACTATAATTTGGTGTAGTATTTTCATCGTTACTTAGATGAACTTGCTCATTACTGCTCTCTCTATCTACTTTAGCAGGCTCTACAACTTCTTCAATAATAATCGGCCCATATAATTCCTCTTTATTCTTTTTTATTTTGGGGCCATTACTTTTTATCTTTTTTAATTTTGTTTTAATTTTAATTTTTTTCTCCATCAAACTCCCCACTTACTTTCATTCATTCTTTGTTCCGTTCCTATTATATCGATAGTTTACGCTTGATACAAGTGTAAGTATTCCATTTTCTTACTTAATACTTTAATTATTGCCCAAATTATCAATAAATTGTTTTTAAAATATATAAAATCTGCAAAAAATATTATAATTTATAAAAAAGGACTTGCATTTTATAATATGATATTATATAATTATCCTTGCGTTTAGGAAATATGCGTCTTTAGCTCAGTTGGTAGAGCACCTGACTCTTAATCAGGGTGTCCAGGGTTCGAGCCCCTGAAGACGCACTAGAAGTCTTCGTTTGACAGATATAAGCTGTTGGGTGAGGGCTTTTTTTATGTCTAGAATTAAACTATAGAACTGAGAGTGTATAAAACACATTCTCGCCGTTATTTACGACTGATAAGGGCAGTCATTTTAGAGAAATATTTTATTTTAAACGAGTGCTAATCCTTAGCAGAGTAATTTTTAAATAGTAGGACAAAGCATTTGTGCTTTTAATTCCCATTATTTAAAAAAGTCAGTAAGAGTTATAAAACCCTTACCGACATTTTTATAAATCATCCTTAAACATGTTATGAATCATCTTTTTACTTTTTATTTGATCTTTTTATTCGATCTCTTTATTCGATCTTTTTATTTGATATACTTCCTCAAGGTATTCTCCACTGCACCTACACCTGCTATCATCTCATTAAAATACTCGATCACAAGGTCAGCCATTTTAACTTCCATTAAATCAACACCAAAGATTGTAGAATCTGTAAGCAAAGGCTTTAATTGACTTAATGTAGTTTTCTCCCCTAATTTAATATTCGTTACATAAGGTCGTACTTTATCAAGCAAAGGATCAGGACTTGGATCAAAGCTTTCACCTTTATCGTTGATTCCCATTAAATAGCGAAGCCAACCTGCAAAGACAAGAGGTATCACTTTTAAATCGCTAAGATTTAAATCCTCTCTTTTCTGATAAGCCTTAATAGTTTCACCAAAGCGTATGGAAAGTTTTTGAGAAGTGTCTGTAGCAATTCTTTGAGGCGTGTCAGGCATAAATGGATTTGGTATTCTAACATTTAGAACTTCATCAATAAAATCTTTCGGGTTCATAATACCAGGATCTACAACTACAGGAAGCCCTTCCTCATAGCCAATAATTTCAACCATTCTCTTTAACGTAGGATTCTTTATCTCCCCTGATATTAAATGATAGTCAAGAATGCAGCCAAATACAGCTAGTGCTGTGTGAAGAGGATTTAGGCAAGTACATACCTTCATCTTTTCCACTTTATCAACAGTTTCTCTATCTGCAAACAAAACACCGCCCTTTTCCAGGGCTGGTCTTCCATTCGGGAACCAATCCTCAATCACTAAGTATTCACTTTCCTCTGCATTAACAAAAGGAGCAGCATAAGTACCGTTATTGGTCACGACTTCCTTTAAGTCCTCAATATTATCTTTACTTAGTATTTCTTTGACTTTTGCATCTGGCCTTGGAGTAATTTTATCAATCATACTCCATGGAAAAGAAACTTTCTTGGAATCGTTGATATAATCTACAAATCCCTTGTCTACAACTCCATTTTCACTCCATTTACAAGCAAATGTATGTACCGCATTATAAAGTATAGTCCCATTATGAGAGCAGTTATCCATACTCACCATGGCAATAGGCATTTGATTGTTTTTATATCTCTCATACAAAAGAGCAGCTACTTTACCGATATAACTTACTGGCTTTATTGGCCCATTGATAAAATCATAGGTCACACTTTTTGCAAACTCTCCAGTATTATCTGTTAAAGAATAACCCTTTTCTGTAATTGTAAAACTGGCCATTTGAAGGGATGAATTTTTAAAAATTTCCTTAATACGTTCAAAATCTTTTTCATTTTCACTATCAAGACAAAGGGATTCAACGATACTTCCTATTACTGTTTTTTTAATATTGCCGTCCCCTTTTAAGGTAACTAAAATACTAAGATCATCATGTGGATGATACATCTTCTCTATAAGCTCATAACCATAACCTTCTGCAGCAATTAGACCCGTATCCATAATCTTTTGGTTTAACAATTCCTGCACAATATTTGCCTGGTATGCACGAAAGATATTGCCTGCTCCAAAGTGAATCCACCTTGGAGTTTCTTTGGTTCTTTCTTTCACCATTTCACGGTCAAAATCAGGAAGGATATATCCAGCACTCTCCCAAGCTATTCTATCTTTCAGTCCCTCATTATTTAGTTTCATTCGTTGCCTCCTACTTACATTTCTGACTCTTATCGATTGCTTCCCATAATCCATTCAGATAGGTAGCACCTAATGCTCTATCATATAAACCATAACCTGGCATAGCCACCTCTCCCCAAATCATACGTCCGTGATCAGGTCGTATTGGGCCTTCAAAATCCATATCATACAATGCTTTCATGATTTCATACATGTCAAAATCGCCATCTGAAGATAAGTGAGCTGCCTCTTCAAAATTATCCTGTGAGTGGAATTTTAAATTACGTACATGGGCAAAATGAATTCTTCCCTTTAAAGAGCGAATCATATCCGGTAAATCATTTTTTAAGTTGGTACCATAAGAACCAGCACAGAAAGTAACACCATTATGAGGATTATCCACCATTTTCATTAAACGTAAGATATTATCTTTATTAATGATAATTCTAGGTAAGCCAAATACGCTCCATGCAGGATCATCTGGATGAATTGCCATATCAATATTGTACTTATCACAAACTGGCATAATTCTTTCAAGAAAATACTTTAGATTTTCAAATAATTTTTCATCATCTACTTCTTTATATAATTCAAATAATTCTTTAATATGGGCCATTCTTTCCGGTTCCCAACCTGGCATGATAGATCCATTTGTTTCACCTGAAATAGAATTAAACATTTCTTCTGGGTTCAATTTATCAACTGCCTCCTGTGTATAGGCAAGCACTGTAGAACCATCCGGACGAACTCTTTTTAACTCAGTACGAGTCCAATCAAAGACTGGCATAAAGTTATAGCATACCAAGTGAATATCTGCCTGGCCTAAATGCTCTAATGTAGTTATGTAATTTTCAATGTATTTATCCCTATCAGGAGATCCTACCTTAATTGCATCATGAACGTTAACACTTTCAATGCCTTCTAATTTTAAGCCTGCTGCTTCAACTTCTTCCTTTAAAGCTAGGATATCTTTTAATTCCCATACCTCCCCTGGTACTGAGTCATATAAAGTAGTTATTACACCTGTTACTCCAGGAATTTGGCGTATTTGCTCTAATGTTACGGTATCAAATTTGCTACCGAACCAACGTAGTGTCATCTTCATATCGATTCCTCCTTATTTATAACTGTTAAAATAATATATTATCATCTTTATAAACTTATTTATTTTAGAACTGCGATTACGAAATCATTTCATTAAATACTGTCAGCAATTACAAATATAAACAGAACCTTTAAATAGAATGCCCCCTAGAAGCAAATCTTCGTAGGGGGTACTCTTTGAGAAAATTCTTATCCTTTGTTTATGTATTTTGAACTATTTAGAAGGGTTAATAACTTCTTGTACCTCTTTATCATCTACGTTTTTATTATCAACAATCAAAACACCAGTATCAATAATCTTTTCATCTACAGTTCCGCCATTTGCTAATTCAAGTGCTGTTTTAACACCATCATAACCCATTAGATATTGACGTTGTACAACAGAAGCAACATCATATTCACCACCACGAATCATTGTTTCAATTTCGTTAGAAAAGTCGAATCCAACCATTGTTAAATCAGTACGATTTGCCTCCATAATACCTGTTACGAAACCAACTGTTGAGCCATTGTTAGGTCCGAAAACTCCAAGTAAGTCTGGATATGTAGTTAAGAAATCCTGGCAAAAAGCAACTGCTTTACTAATATCACCATCGTTAATTTTAATATCGTCTTTTAAAACTTTCCATGCTGTAGGTGCATTTTCGTCCCAATATTCATTAAATCCTTGTAAACGGTCATTGATTGCTTGAGAGCCTGTAGAACCTGCTTGGATAGCAATGCTACCTTCTTTATCTTCAGGAACCCCTTTGGCTTTTAGTCTAGCGATCATTTCTTTCGCTGCCATTCTTCCTGCTTCAATATTATCTGTCATAAGTGCTGTGCTGTAATCTTCTCCATCAACGCTTGAGTCGATTAAAACAAGTGGAGTACCTGATTTAAACTGCTCAGAAATAGGATTTTTTAATGCTGTTCTATCAAGTGGAGCAATTACAATCGCATCTGCGTTAGCAGAAACTGCGTCTTGTAAGTAACGAACCTGTCCCTCGATATCAGATTCTGCTGCTGTACCAACAATAACAACATTACATCCAAGATCTTTACCCGCTTTTTCAGCACCTGCCTGAACTACTGACCAATACTGATTACCAAGTACCTTAACAATAACATAAATTGTTTTTTCAGAGCCTGTATTATTTTCCCCTGTTGACCCCATGTTTCCTGTGTTTTTGTCCGAACCTGAACAAGCTGTTAAACTTAAAACCAATACAAGTGCTAGCATCATGCTAATAATTTTTTTCATAACTAACCTCCTTAATTTTTGCTACAAATTATTTATAGTGAGTGTTTATTTTCTAAATAAACGACCAACTATTGATTTAAATGTTGAAGGACCTGCCGCATTATTCTTACGTTGGCGGTACATCTGCCTTGCAACTGCAAGAACTAAAATTAAGCCAATGATTACTTGTTGCCAGAATGAGTTAATTTTATTTAAATTCAAACCATTACGGATAACACCCATCATTAAAGCTCCGATTACAGTATTTAAAATAACACCTTCTCCACCTGTAATGGATATACCACCAAGTACTGCTGCCGCAATTGCTTCCATTTCATAACCAGTACCTGCTGTAGGTTGAGCAGAACTTAAACGGGAAGTTACTAAAATACCACAAATTGCTGCAGAAAGACCACTGATACAATATGCAAACATACGAGTTCCCACTGCATTAATACCGGAAAGTTTCGCTGCCTCTAAGTTGGATCCACATGCATAAATCTGACGACCAATGCGTGTTTTTGCAAGCACTATCCCAAGAATTGCTGCATAAACAAGTGCGATAATTACACTGTAAGACAAACCATTTGAAAAACGACCGCCACCTAACTTATAAAATAAATCTTGGACTTTCTGGCTTGGAATGCTTGTAGTATATACAGGAGCACCATTTACAATAGCATTTGCAAGACCACGGTAAACCCATTGGGTACCAAGAGTAGCTACAAAAGGTACAACGCCGAGAATCTCAATGAAAAATCCATTCATTACACCTGTAAGAACACCCATAACTAAGCAAATTAAAATACCAAGCCATAAAGGATATCCTTGAATCAACATCAACACCACAATGATCCCCGAGAGAGCCATGGATGCACCAGCCGATAAGTCATTACCACCACAGACAAGACAGAATGTCAGACCGCATCCTATGATTGTATATGTAACAATTTGCTGTAATAAGTTCTGCATATTTGCCGATGATAAGAATCTATCAGGCTGCAAAACTGCAAATATTGTAAACAGTATAATTAATACTATGGAGGATGAAATTGCTCGTTTCGTTGATACTCCAAAGTTGTCATAAAAACGACCAACTTTGCTACTTTTTATTTTTTCTGGTACTACACCTATTTTTTTAATGCCTAATATCATCTTATTCTCTGCCATAATCAAACACTCCTTAAGAAATTGTAGGGGCAGGTTTTCCCTCTAGTTTGTTATAACCTGCAGCAAGGTAAAGTATCTCTTCCTGCGATGTCTTTTTTGCATCCAGTTCGCCGTTAATGGTTCCTTCATGAATAACAAGAACACGATCACTCATTCCCAATATTTCAGGAAGTTCTGAAGAAATCATAATGATTGCAACCCCAGCATCACTTAATCGATTAAAAATCTGATATATCTCAAATTTAGCTCCTACATCAATTCCACGTGTTGGTTCATCAACAATCAAAACTTTAATATCATTGCAAAGCCACTTGGAAAGGACAATTTTTTGCTGATTTCCACCAGATAACTGACCGCATGGTTTTCGTAAATTCGGTGTTTTTGTATTCATCAGCTTTCTATATTTTTCAGCATTTTTAGCCCCTTCTTTGTCATTAATGAAGCCAAATCTAGATAGCTCATGTAAATGAGCCATATTTGTGTTATATTCCACGTCTAAGCTAAGTGCCAAGCCGTCGTACTTACGATCCTCAGTGGCATAAGCAAGCCCATTATTAATTGCTTGGATTACAGAATTAACTTTAATTGGCTTACCTTCCATATACAATTCCATAGAATCTGCTTTATCTGCACCAAAGACGCATCTCATTATTTCTGTTCTTCCTGCACCAACCAATCCTGAAATACCTAGAATCTCACCTTTATGTACTTTAAAATGATCCACATTTAATTTATTTCCTTGCCGTAAATTACGTACTTCTAACGCTACATCTCCGATTTTACGTTGATATTTCGGATACTTATCATCTAAAGAACGGCCAACGATCATATTAACAAGCTCGTCCAACGTAATCTCACTTAAACTTCTTGTCCCAATATATTGGCCATCTCTAATAACTGTTGCTCGTTCACAAATCTGTTTTAGTTCCTCCATACGATGAGATATGTAAACCATACCAACACCTTTTTTTTGCAGCTTTCGTACAATTTCAAACAACTGATCAATCTCACGGTCTGTCAATGTTGCTGTAGGCTCATCTAGTACTAAAATTCTTGAATTATACGATATGGCTTTTGCTATTTCCACCATTTGCTGTTGCGCTACACTAAGACTAGATACCATTGCATATGTACTGATATTAATTCCAAGATTATCAAGTATCTTTTTTGCTTCCCGATGCATTTGTTTGTCACTGATAAAACCTCTCTTTACTGGAGGACGTCCAATAAAAATATTATCTGCAACTGTTAAATGACGGCAAAGTGTTAATTCCTGAAATATAATACTAATTCCAAGTTCGTGTGCTTTTGCTACCGAATCAATGGTTACTTTTTCATTTTCAATATAGATTTCACCTTGATCTGCCTGGTAAACACCGGTCATAATTTTCATTAATGTGGATTTTCCTGCTCCGTTTTCACCAACCAAACCGTGAACTTCACCTTTATTTACCGAAAAAGACACATTATCCAGTGCTTTTACACCGGGAAATGATTTGCTAATTCCCTCCATCCGAAAAAGCTCTTCACTCATCCTCTCACCTCTTAATTTCTCTATTGAGTCGTGTTATTTTGATTAAATACCGTGTTCGTTAACGATAAGGTGATTATATGCAATTTTTTCCGTCTTGTCAACATATTATACAAAAAAATATTTTTTTATGTCAATCTATAATATATATTATACAATCGTTCAGTAAAATAACGTAAATCAAATGTTGCAAATTTAATAATTTTACGTATTTTTATGTTAACGTGCACGAAAATTTTCACAAGCACTATACAAATTAGGAAATATCTGTTATATTCTATAACTACATAGAACTTTATTCATTCTAATGTTGTTGGTATTATATGAAATATAGAGGGGGATACAAACATGGATAAAGATAATAAACGAGTAACAATAAAGATGATATCTGAAAAATCTGGTTTATCTGCTGGTACTGTAGATCGTGTGTTGAACAAACGTGAAGGAGTAAGCGAGAAAAGTAGGCAACACATCTTAAAAATTGCAGAAGAATTGGGATATCGTCCAAATAAATTTGCTAGTGCATTGGGGAGAAAAAAAGAACTTCGTATTGGAATCATTTACCCAGAGAAACCAGAGGATTTTTACAAAGATATTACACTTGGCATTGAACTTGCAGTGGAGGAATTACAAGATTATGGCGTTAGGGTAGATACCTTTCGTTATCCAACCTTTTCACCAGTCCATATCAAAGAATGTTTTTCATCCATTGATATTTCACTTTATGACGGATTTGCTGTAAATCCTGCAGGTGGAAATATTATATCGAACTATATCGATCAATTTATAGACCAAGGAAAACCAACCATTACATTTAATACAGATGCACCAACGAGTTCACGAATATTTTATTTCGGTAGTAATTCATTTCAATCAGGAATGATGGCTGCAGAGATGCTAAGCTCAATTATGAACGAAACAGGTAATGTATTAGTTCTTGGAAATCTTTCTAGAATGTCACCTTTTTTAGAACGTCTAAACGGATTTCTAGAGTACATGCAATTATATTCACCTGATATTCACATAAATATCTGTACCGATTGTAATCCCGGCTATGACTATGTCGAGAAATCCCTAACTGATTTTTTATCTACTACTCCAAATATCCAAGGAATCTTCTGTACTGGTTACTCTAGCACTGTAGGAGCGATCAATGCCTTAACAAAATTAGACCGTAAAGATATTAAATTAACTGGCTATGACGTAACCCCTACGACTGCCAAAGCAATCCAAGAAAATTGGTGTAACGTGCTTTTACATCAATACCCATTCCGACAAGGGCATCAAACCGCTCATCTTCTTGTAAAACACTTACTAGAAGGATGGACTCCACCAAAACAACAGATATACTTAGATGCACAAATTGTTATTAAAAGTAATGTTGAAAACTATAGAAACAATAAAAAATCTTATCTTATGAAGTAAATCAGCTATACAATATCTTTTACATCATTTCTTTTGATAAAAGTTGTAGAATGCATGAAAATTTTAAATAAAATCAAAAAAAGTTCTTGCATTTTACAACGAAATCGAATATAATATTTTCTTGTCAGCAACATAATATTCGCGTCTTTAGCTCAGTTGGTAGAGCACCTGACTCTTAATCAGGGTGTCCAGGGTTCGAGCCCCTGAAGACGCATTTACAAGGTCTTCGTTTGGCGTTAAATCGCTGGGTGAGGGCTTTTATTTTTGATGACAGCAAAGCTTTTACATATAAGGTCGTAACATTTAAGGGTTATCACTAACTTTTCAAATAAGTTTCGTTTACTAAAACAAGCCATCAACTCATTTAGAATTGATGGCTTGTCTATTTAATTTAAAACTTAATCTTTTCATATAAATTTAAGGGCCTTAATTTTTATAAAAATGCTTAACAAAATACTTAAATTCATTTAGATAATGATCCGAAACAATTTTTTTCTTATAAATAATATAAAAATTGCGAGTTGATGGAGGTTCAGGACGAAAGGTTAATATTTGCCCTCTTTCCTCTAAATCCTTCACTGCAAATCCTGAAATCATTGAAATTCCCATACCATTCACAATCAATCCTTTGATCGATTCAGGATCATTGATATAGGTAACTACGTTTAAAGATTCCGTAGAAACATTAATCTGATCCAAATAACGATACGCCTCTTTTTGAGTTCCTGATCCTCTCTCTCGCATTATTATAGGCTCTTTTAGTAATTCATGTATCGTAGCTTTTTGAGTCTTTAACCTAATATAATAGCTTGTAGCAGGTGTTGCAATTACTAATTCATCCTGGCAAAATACTTCGAAGTGGCATTCACTTGACCGAGGCATAGTACCTATCAAACCAATGTCAAGAGTCCCATCCAGTATTCGCTCCTCCACAAAACTAGAATCTCCTTGCCTCACGTCAAAATATACATTGGGTTGTTTTTTACGAAATGCAGGAAGAAGCTGTGGTAAAAGGTATGTGGAGGGAATTGTTGATGCACCTAGACGAATAATCTTCTTTGATTCCATATTGATATCTTGTAAAGCAGCATCCTTAAGTTCCACCAAGCGCTTAGCATAGCGATAAAACCGTTCTCCTTCATAAGTCATTTGAAATAATTTCGTTGTTCGTGCAATAAGTGTTGTCCCTAGCTCTTTTTCCAAGGTACGTATATGTGCACTAACTGTTGGCTGCGTTAGATACAACTTCTCTGCAGCTTTTGAAAAACTTTTCAAATCCACAACTGCTATAAAAGCTTCCAATTGTCTAAAATCCATAATTTAATCTCCTTGCATATGTAAAGTCCCCAGTAAGTTAACAGACTAGCTCTAATGCTTAATATAACGCAATACTGGCCTTATCAAACTTAAATAACGCACCATATATAATATTTATTTCTACGTAATATAGATTACTACTTCTTACTTATTTATAGATATTATCAATATATAATACAAAAATCAACTATAATACAATAACTATATCATTCCTTTCTGTGATATGATATTAATTATACTACAAAAGATATGGTACTTATCTTGAATTACATAAGCACAACAAACCAAATGCTTTATATGTAAAAATGTAAAATATCAATTAGGGGTAGTTGATATTAAAAAGAAGAGGATGTTTCAAAAACAATTTGAAACATCCTCTTCTTTTTTACTTATTTCCTACTTTTTTTATTTTCTTTCGTACTCTTAATTACTTTTAATCTTGTAAACTCTTCTCTTTCCTTTTCTTCCAATGCATTTGCAATGGTTACGGTAAGAGTTGAGTAATAAGGTATGGTAATATTCTTAAGCGCATTCGCACGCTTTTGCGTCTTTTTAATATTAGTTGCAAGGCGATAAGCGGCATTTTCAATCATCGATAAGCGAATGGTAAGTTCCTTAACCTTATTAAAGTGCTTACAAGCTTCATCAAGCGATAGTCTTGTATCGTAAAATCCATAAGAAGGAGTCGTATCCTTTTTTTCATCGTATTCAACTAAAGGAATCTCTGTACCCATAATGGATCTTGTTTTTATACGAATCGAATTTTCTTCTGGGATTGCATGACTTAATTCTTCTACATTATAGATACCCATTTCAATATTCGCTTTTTGAAGTGCACGATAAGCTGCACTGAAGGTTTCGTCTAATTCTGCCTGGATATCCTTCGCAGAATCAATTAGTTCCATAAGTTCACGAATTAAAATATTACGCTTCTTATCCATCAATTCATATCCTTGTTTTGAAAACACCAAGGAATTCTTAGCTAAGATAAGATTGCCCTTCGTAGGGAAGGTATTCAGGTCCATACAATCACCCCTTATCCTTCATTATTCGATTTCTTGCCTAACGAAATATCAATGTTTTGTTTATAATATTTATCCAAAATCTTAGTATCCACACGGTCAAGCTCTTCTCTAGGAAGGATGGTTAATAACTCCCAACCTAGACTAAGTGTCTCTTCCATGGAACGGTTTTCTTCTCTGCCCTGAGCAACAAATTTTTGCTCGAACATTTCACCGAATTTCAAATACTTTTTATCTAGTGGTGATAATTCATCTTCACCGATAACACTAGCAAGCGCTCTTGCGTCACCTACATGTGCGTAAGATGAGAATAACTGGTTTGCTAAATCTTGATGATCTTCTCTTGTATAACCTTCACCAATACCATCCTTCATTAAACGAGATAGAGAAGGTAAAACATTGATCGGAGGATAAATGCTCTTTTGATATAGAGATCTCTCTAATACAATCTGTCCCTCTGTGATATATCCAGTTAAGTCTGGAATTGGGTGAGTAATATCATCGTTTGGCATCGTTAAAATAGGCACCTGTGTTACAGAACCAGTAGAGCCTTTTACGATACCTGCTCTCTCATATAATGTAGCAAGCTCACTATATAAGTATCCTGGGTAACCTTTTCTACTTGGAATCTCTCCCTTAGAGGAAGATACTTCACGCATTGCTTCTGCAAATGAAGTAATATCAGTTAAGATAACAAGTACGTGCATACCTTTTTCAAATGCCAAATATTCTGCAGCTGTTAAAGCTACCTTTGGTGTAATCAAACGTTCAATTACTGGATCGTTTGCTAAATTTAAAAACATTGTAACGTGGGAACTTGCACCACTCTCTTCAAAGGTACGACGGAAGAAATCTGCAACGTCGTATTTAACACCCATAGCTGCAAATACAATTGCAAAATTCTCATCGGAATCTCCACCTAGAGAAGCTTGCTTTACAATCTGCGCTGCAAGCTCATCATGTGGCAAACCATTTCCTGAAAAGATAGGTAGCTTTTGACCACGAATTAAAGTAGTTAGACAGTCAATTGCTGAAATACCTGTCTTAATATAGTTTCTAGGGTATTCTCTAGAACAAGGATTTAAAGGTTCACCATTTACATTACGTCTTTCTTCAGAGGCAATGTTTCCAAGTCCATCAATTGGTTCACCTACACCATTAAATACACGACCAAGAATATCTTCTGACAAAGCTATTTCCATTGGATGGCCAGTTAACTTTGTATGTGTATTTTTAAGAGACATTTCTTCTGTTCCTTCAAATACCTGGATTACTGCTCTATTTTCATAAACTTCAACGATACGACCTAGTTTTCTTTTATTTCCATCGACTGTGATTTCAACAATTTCTTCATAGGAAGCATCTGAAACCCCTTCAAGGACAATAAGAGGTCCATTAATTTCACTAAGTCCTAAATATTCAACTGACATCTCTTCTCCTCCTATGCATTGGTTTCAATAAAGTGTTGATAGAAATTATCAATCTCTTCTTTATAGTCATTAAATTTATCTAATTCATCATTACCTACATCATATTTGATAGAAATGATATGATCAAATACCGGATTCTCACGAATAAGTGACATAGGCATGTTCATGTTAATAAGATCCCTTGCCTTTTTGTATAGATAAAGGATTGTTCTCATCATTTTTATCTGTTTTTCCATTGGAACATAAGTATCCGTTGGATGGTAAGCATTTTGTTGAATAAATCCTAAACGAATTACCCTAGCAATCTCTAATGTTAATTTTTGATCGTCTGGAAGAACATCGCTACCAATTAATTTAACAATTTCATTTAGCTTACTTTCTTCTGTTAACAATCTTAAAATTTCATTTCTAAGTTCCATAAAATCAGAACCTACATGTTCACTATACCAAGGTTGTAAATCACCTAAATACTCACTATAACTTGTTAACCACTGAATTGCTGGGAAATGTCTTGCATAAGCAAGTGATTTATCAAGTGCGTAAAAACAACGTACGAAACGCTTTGTATTTTGAGTAACTGGTTCTGAGAAGTCACCACCTTGAGGTGAAACTGCACCTATGATCGATACACTACCTTCGGAACCATTTAAGTTTTGTACATATCCAGCTCTTTCATAGAAGGATGAAAGTCTAGATGCTAAATAAGCTGGGAAACCTTCTTCTGCTGGCATTTCTTCCAAACGTCCAGAAAGTTCACGAAGCGCTTCTGCCCAACGAGAAGTAGAATCCGCCATAATCGCAACATGATATCCCATATCACGATAATACTCTGCAAGTGTAATACCTGTATAAATACTAGCTTCACGAGCAGCAACTGGCATATTTGAAGTATTTGCAATCAAAGTTGTTCTTGCAAGAAGTAGATTTCCTGATTTAGGGTCAACTAACTTTGAGAAATCCTCTAATACTTCTGTCATTTCGTTACCACGTTCACCACAACCAATGTAAACAATAATGTCTGCATCTGACCATTTTGCAAGCTGATGCTGAGTCATTGTTTTACCTGTTCCAAATCCGCCTGGAATCGCAGCTGTACCACCTTTTGCAATTGGGAATAAAGAATCTAAGATTCTTTGTCCAGTTAAAAGTGGTTTTGATGCTGGGAATCTCTTTGAACTTGGTCTAGGAACACGAATTGGCCACTTTTGAGTAAGTGATAATTCTTTTTCATTTCCTTCTTTATCCCTAATAACTACGATTGTATCTTTAATCGTATATTTACCGTCTTCTACTACACGTATTACTTCGCCTGTGACATCTGGTGGCACCATGGATTTATGTAGTACGGCAGTTGTTTCAGGAACTTCTGCAATTACTGTACCACCATAAATACGATCGCCAACCTTTACTGTTACATGTACATCCCAAAGCTTTTCTTCATCAAGTGCAGATACATTAACACCTCTTGAAATAAATGCTCCAGATTGCTTTGCTATTTCATTTAATGGTCGTTCAATACCATCAAAAATATTACTAATAATACCTGGAGCTAGTGTTACAGAAATTGCACTACCAGTAGCAATAACTTCTTCTCCTGGGTATAGACCTGTTGTTTCCTCAAAAACTTGGATTGTAGTTGTTTCTTTGGTAAGACCAATGACTTCACCAACGAGTCTTTGCTTTCCAACCAAAACCATTTCAGACATCTTGAAACCAAGATTTCCTTTTAAGTAAACAATTGGTCCATTGATTCCATATATTTTTCCTATTCTATCCATTGGAGATACCTCCGTTTATTTATATAAAACTACATTACATAATTGAAAATTGCTCTTTTGCATCAATAAACTTACTTTCAAAGGAATTATTAATTAAGATATCCTTTTCGTGGATTACTGCACGAATACCACCCCAGAAGTCTCGATCGCTAATTGTAATCTCGATTCCCGTTGATTCTTCTAAGCGTTTTTTCTTATCCTCATCACTTGGGTTAATATACACCGTCATCGGTAATCCTTTTGAAAATGCAATTGCATCTTTTATTTGTTTTTCAAGGAGGAGTACATACTCCTCTGTTTTCATAAAGCTATTGAGACGATTCTTTACATCTGTAAATAATTGCTCCGTTAGTTCGTGAGAAAGGTCACTTTGCTTGTGTCTTATACTAAGTATTTGTACAGCAAGCGCTGAATTTTTTTCACGGTGAAGCTTCTCTGATTCTTGCTTTAAATAAGATGCTGCTTTTTGTTCTGCTTCTTTTTTATATTCCTCATAATTCTTCTTCATTAACTGAGTATATTCTTCCACCATAGAAGTGTTTAAAGCAGTAGCAGCATCCACTGCTGTATTGTAAAAATGCTCTGCCTTTTCCTTAATATTCACGCGCATTCACCTCACTTATAATTTCAAACCAATGGCCTCATTCACATATGAGGTAATAAAATCCTCGCTTCTTCCTGTACCGTGTCGATCTGGAATCTCTACGATTAAAGGAAGACGGCGATTTAATTTAACATCATTTATAATCTCAGGAAATTCTCGTCCGAATTTTTCTGTGATTAAAATAATGCCTATGGTTTTATCGGAAACTGCCTTTTCTAATTGTTCTTTTAAATGTTTTTGGGAATGTATAACTACTCCTTCAATACCTGCAAGACGCATACCAACACAAGTATCTACATTATCACTAATTAAAAACATTCGCATATTTAATCACATCCTTAGATTATCTATTAAGCATTTAAAATCATGAAGGAAATAAGCATACCGTAAAGAGCAACACCTTCTGCTAAGGCAACGAAGATAAGTGCTTTACCCATAATGCTTGAATCCTCACTAAGTGCTCCAAGTGCTGCAGATGCTGCACTAGCTACGGCAATACCAGCACCGATTGTTGACATACCTGTTGAAAGAGCTGCTGCAATATACTTTAAGCCTTCACCAGTAGAGAAAATAGAAGCTGCTGCTGTTGTTGCTTCTGCTGCAGATGCTGTTACAGAGCCACTAAATAATAATATCGTACCAACTACTAAAGTTCCAAAGAAAGCAAATACGTTACATGCCATAACTGCTTTAAATGTTTTCTTTCTCTTCTTTTCTGTAATAAAATAATATCCAAATGGTAAAATAATACTAGAAACTAAAATTAATGATAAGATAAGTTTTGCATCCATGTCAAAAAACTCCTTTATAATTATTTTTTATTTAATAATTTAAATTATAATTATTTTTTCTTTAATGATTTAAATTCTTTACCTGTACCTGAATAAAAACGGCTAAACATTTCATAGTATTCCAAACGTAATACTTGAATACCTACGATTAAACCTTCAAGGCCAGCTACAAATATGTTACCAAGTGCAATAATCAATAAATTTGGATGAAGTGTTTCTGCTTTACCAAGCATTAAAACTACTGACATCATACCCGCATGGCTTAATGCAAATGCACCAACACGGACGAAAGATATTGTATTTGTAACATAACTTAAAAGTACTTCAAATAATTCAAAGAATGCTTCTAAGAAGAACATTCCCTTACTACCTTGTATTAAATCTCTTTTTTTCTCAATCCATCTTGATAATGGCTCTCTTAAGAAAATAAGGATGAGTGGTAATATAATTGTAAAAAACATTACAATAAATCCTGGTGCTGTATGACCAGTAGCAAGTAATAATACAATTACAATCACTGAAGCATAGAAAACCAATCCTGCTACTCCGTTTGTATCAAATAAATACTTTTCAATATTCTTTTGACGAATACCATTGATAATATTCATTATCATAGCAATCATATTAAGGGCTACACCAAAACCAATTGCTGCAATTAAAACAGTCATTGTATCATGCATTGGATTTGTCCAAAGCGGCGTTAATACGTCTTCATAGCCAAATATACTACCATATAAAAAGCCGAATATCGTTGAAAAGATACCTGCACAAGATATAATTGCAGCAAGATTTAATTTCTTAAGTTTATAAAGAACAAATCCGCCAACAACTAGACAAAGTCCCTGACCAACGTCACCGTACATCATACCAAACATAAAAGAATAGGTAAGCGCTACAAAGATTGTTGGATCAATTTCTTTATAGGCTGGTAACCCATACATTTTTATGAACGTTTCAAAGGGTTTAAAAATTTTAGGATTCTTAAGCTTCGTGGGGGGGGTCGAGGTCGTACTACTTATATTATCGTCAACAAGACAATTAACCTCTTCATCCCCTTCTATGTCGGCTAGGAAGTTCTTAGTATCTTTTTCTGACATCCAACCACAAAGAATATAATATACTTCCTCTTCCTTTCTAGTACAAGCCGCTAACTTACGAATCTGGCTATTGTTGCAATAACTAGATAGTCGATCATATGCAGCAATGAAGTCACCTGCATGCTTTTTAAGGACTTCTTTCATTACGTCATTTAACTTTGCTTGATTTTTTGCAATTTCTTTCTTTTGGCCTGCAAGCATAGCACATACATCACTTGGTGTACCTTCATATTGCTCTTCAAAGTCAACATCCTCAAAATGTAAGGATGAAAGAATTGCATCTACCTTATTTGCATGCATTTGAGGCACGAAATAAACACCCCAAACATAATTTTTATCTGACTTACATTCATAAAAAATTATGTTTAATGCTTCGTAAATATATTTTACAAACTTCTCATAATAATCAATGGCAATGCGACCAAATTGATATTTGATAAATTTAAATTCGGACAACTTCTTTAAGTCAAATTCTAAGGACTTAAAAGGTTCCATTTGCTTTTCTTTTTCAATGATTGCTTGTTTTTGATCTAAAAGTTCTTGCTTTTGTTCCTTTAACTCACCAAGCAAAAGATGCATGTTCGTTAAAAAATCCTCAGCTTCTTTATACGTCATTTGTTTTCCTGAGGAAGCCGTATCTATTTTTAATTGCTTAATAATTTCCTCAGATTTTGATACCGTTTCCTTATAAGAATTGGTGTCAACATATGGCGTTAGATTATGCAACCCATTTAGATCGGATAATGCATTTTCTACATGCAGTTGGTATTTTTTTAAATAGACATCAATGACACGATTAATGTCTTCTTTTGGACCAGTAATTCGCATAAATTTCATTTTTTCAATCACTGCACCACACCTCCTAACAATTTATTTCAAATACTGCATTATGGCATCAGGTTCTACACCATACCGTACGCATTCTAGCACCGTTGTTAATTGATCAACTTCTCGTTCCTTTTTATATAAATAGAAATGAATTGGTGCCATACTAACAGGATTTTTTAAGCTATTCTTTTCATACACACTATAAACTCTCTCATAGTAAGAACGCTCCACATCCTCTTTTGTTGGATTATCATTATCAATACGATACTTCGTTCCTTGCAAGATCCTAATAAATTCATCCATTGAAATTGCTTGGATCATAGCAGTTAACTGCTCCTTTTTCAAATGATATGAAATAGGTATTACAATTGATAAAATATCCGCAATTTCTACGTTATAGTACTTTTTACAACGATACACAGACATAATATTCTGCAAGTCAATAATAGTACCAATCGTATCTGTATAATCCTTTAATTCTTCACCTTTTAAGTATCGCCCTTTTAACTTCCATATCTTTTTATAATAATAAATATTTAGCTCCATTTGATAGTCATATAATGTTACATTTTTTGTGTTGGACAATCGACTAAACAATGGATAATATTCAGTACCACGCAAATAATTCGTAAATTCATCAATTGTTGTGGCATTTTGTAATCCCTCTAAATTTAAACTTGTATTTTTAGAAAATACTTTCTCAAAAGCACTTACATCTACCGTTGTTCCGGGATGTAATACATGCTTTAAGCATTCTTGTAATGCATGGACTTCATATCGGAAAAAGCTAAGCTTAAGGACGTTTCGTTGATTCTTATTAGCAAAATGAAAAATTTTCGCATAACTCTCATATACTGTTTTACTTAATATACTCTCTATTAATCCACGATGCGTATTCATTTCATTTACATTTGAAAAATACGGCTCATACGCTCGATGGTTTTTAAAAAACAAAACAAAATCACTTGCTGTTTTTACATTAGAAAGCATAGTATAGTCATCAGTATGGATGAGACTTTTCTCCATAGCCTTTACTTTCGTAGTTATTGCGCTATAGGATAATAACTTTCCTGCCATAAGATCACTCTCCTATGATTTGATGAAATAATTGATCCACAAACACATCATGATTTGAAGCAAACTTTTCTTTCATCTGCTTAACACTTTCCTCGTATTCTTTCATCAATGTTTGTTTGCCTTCTTCTAACTCTTTTTCATTTGCACTTTTTAAAGCATCCAACTTTTCTTTTGTTGATTGCTTTATTTTGTTGTCCAAATCTTCCATATCTTGCTTTGATTGAATTCGTAACCGCTTCTTTTCCTCTTCTGCAAGATTTAGAATTTTGGTTGCCTTCTCCTCTACTTCAGACAGTAGATTCATAACCTGTTCCATACGATACCCTCCAATCTACTTTAGGTAAGCTGTATCTATAATACTCCTTTCTTTCAAAAAAGCTAGCATAAAATTTATCGAAGTTTCACACCTTTATTTGTTCAAATTTATAAGTTCTGCACAAACAATTCTGGGGCAACTTTCTTTATTTTATAATTTATTGGAATATCTGGGATTTACAGCCAAACCCAAAACCTGTTTCACTCTTCTTGACATGAATATGCCCATATGATATGCTTTTTCCAAGATAAAGTCAAATTTATAGGGGGTTGTTGCGAAATAGTTGCTTGATTTAAGGCTTATTTACTATTTTGAAACAACCCATTTTTTCAAAGAAAAGAGGTTATCTATGGAAAAGCAAATTTTATTTTGTAACAATGGTGGTTGCACCGCCAAATTAGGACCAGCTGTTTTAAGTAAGATTCTCGATAAAATACCGAAAACTTATGATGAGAATTTACTTGTTGGATATGATAGCAATGATGATGCCTCTATCTATAAACTAACAGATGAGTTAGCAATCGTTCAAACACTCGATTTTTTCCCTCCAATGGTTGAAGATCCCTATACTTTCGGGCAAATCGCGGCAGCCAATGCATTAAGTGATATTTATGCCATGGGTGGTGAAGTAAAAACTGCCCTTAATATAGTATGTTATCCAGAAACACTTGATCTTAATATACTTGGACAAATTTTAACTGGTGGTGCAGACAAAGTTGCAGAAGCAAATGGTGTTTTATCTGGTGGACATTCCATTGCAGATAATAGTGTGAAATATGGTTTGTCTGTTACTGGAATTCTTCATCCCGATAAAATTTTAAAAAATAATTCACCGCAAATAGGGGATGCTCTTATCCTTACTAAACCCTTAGGTGTTGGATTAATTACTACTGCTAATCGTGTTGGTGAAGCATCAAAAAGCGCAATGGATAAAGCAATCCACTCAATGACAACATTAAATAAATATGCTGCTGAAATTATGAGAGAATTTGAAGTCCATGCATGCACCGATATTACTGGTTTTGGATTTCTTGGACATTTGCATGAAATGTTAAATAAAACGTTTTCTGCGACAATTTATTCTAATAGTTTACCAATTATTGAAGAATCTATTTCATATGCAGAAGATTTTTTAATTTCTGCTGCAGGTCAGCGAAATCGTAATTTCTTAAGTCCATATGTGAATTTTAGTATTAATAATTTTGGCATTGAAGAAGTCTTATTTGATGCCCAAACCTCAGGCGGATTATTATTTAGCGTAAAAAAAGAAGATGCCCAGTCTGCACTTAAAGCTTTACAAAAATTAGACATGCCTTGTGGTATCGTTGGTGAAATTACAGAAAAGAAAGAAATTGAAATAGAAGTTATTTAATAAAAAAGCTAATACGTTGGAAATTAATTGGTTGGATTATTTATGATATAGCAATTTCTTACGATTCGCTTTAAAATTATATAGATAGTAATTTTATAGTAAGCTTATATAATAGTAATGTTATAGTAGGTTGATATAGATAGTAATTTTATAGTAAGTTGATATTAATTTTATATAGAAGTAATTAATTATTTTTATGCAAAGTTTTATGCTGATACATACTTGGCAAAGACTTGATGAATGGAGGAAAAATGAAAACACTCGTAGATGCACGTGGTAAATTATGCCCAGAACCAGTCATTATGACAAAAAATGCAGTTAAAAATAGCAATAGCAATGATGTAATAGAAGTTTTAGTTGATAATATGCTGGTGGTTCAAAATATTACAAAATACGTTGAAAAAAACAACTTTCAAATGTCCTACGAAGAAACACCAGAGCATACCTTTAAGATTCATATCTCCCTATCTTCAACCTCTGACCCAGCTCAACTAGTACAAACAGAGAATGAAATAGAAGATGCAGTTATTAAAAAAGGAACTATTGTTGTTATAAATTCAAATGTGCTTGGAAGAGGCGATGATGCACTTGGTACTGTTTTAATGAAAAATTACATCTATGCCTTAACAAAAGCAGATTCCTATCCTGAAACAATTCTTTTTTACAATGGAGGAGTGCATTTAACAACGAAGGACTCCGATAGTTTAAATGATTTGATTGATTTAGCAACTGCAGGAGTTGAAATTCTTAGTTGTGGTGCATGCTTAAATCACTATCAATTATCAGACTCTTTACAAGTTGGTGGAGTGACCAATATGTACGAGATTGTTGAAAAAATGATGAACGCAACCACAGTAATTACTCCATAAAGGAGTTCCTATGGTTATAAAAGAAGTTCCTATGTTTACAAAAGGATTTCCTATGTTTACAAAAGCATTTCATCTATAAACAAACATTCAACTAAATAGCACATTGTGCATTCACTTAAGAATAAAACTACCTATTGGTAGCATGGAGGATCGAATGGATATCATTAAAAATAATATAATTATTGTTCGTGGTGGTGGTGATATTGCAACTGGTACTATCCATCGTTTACATAATTGTGGATTTTCTGTTTTAGTACTAGAAACCAAGAAACCATCTTCCATCCGTAGAAAAGTTTCTTTTTCAGAAGCTATTTACGACGGTGAAATTACAATTGAACAAGTTCGCGCAAAATATGTTAAGACTATAGACGAAGCAATGACTTGCTTTAAAGAAAACGTTATACCCGTTATGATCGATGAAGCAGCCGATATTGTAGCACAGGTAAAACCCAAAGTTTTAGTAGATGCAATATTAGCGAAAAGAAATGTTGGAACCAATCGTGACATGGCAAATATCACAATTGGTCTTGGACCTGGCTTTACCGCTGGTAAAGACGTAGATGCTGTAATTGAAACTATGAGAGGGCATAACCTTGGACGAATAATATATGAAGGCTCTGCCATGGAGAATACTGGGGTGCCTGGAAATATCGGTGGCTTTACAAAAGAGCGAGTTATTTACTCTCCTGCTGCTGGAACAATAAAAAACATACATCACATTGGTGATTTAGTAGAACAGGGAGAAGTCCTTACACATATCGAAGACACTCCAGTTCTTGCAAGCATTTCTGGTGTTCTTAGAGGACTTATTCGTGATGGATACACCGTAACGAAAGGCTTTAAAATTGCAGACATTGATCCAAGATATTCAGAAAAGGACAACTGTTTTACCATTTCTGATAAGGCTAGATGCATTGCAGGCAGTGTATTAGAAGCTATATTCTATTTAAGCAAAAAATAATTTGTTCTCATTTACTTATTCATAACCATAGTAATAATAAGAGGTAATGTTTATGATTTACTTTGATAATGCTGCTACCAGTCTTTTAAAACCAGACTGCGTAGCAGACGCTGTTTATAAAGCAATAAAAGAACTAGGAAATAGTAACCGGGGCGTGCATGAATCTACTCTGAATGCATCCCGGTTATTGTTTCATGCTAGAACTTTAATATCAGATTTTTTTGATGGAGATGGACCAGAGCAGACCATCTTTACTTCTAATATTACAGAAAGCCTAAATACCGTAATTCAGGGGCTATTCAAAAAAGGAGACCATGTTATAACCACTGCACTTGAACATAATTCTGTGCTCCGCCCCCTTTATTTTATGGAACAACAAGGCGTAGAACTTTCTATATTAGAATGTAATGAATATGGGGTTCCTCATTACGATGCACTTAAGAATCTCATTCAATCCAATACAAAAGCAATTATTTGTAATCATGCATCCAACTTAACAGGTAATGTAATTGATTTAGAAAGAATAACTACTCTATGCAAAAAGCATGGTATATTATGCATTCTCGATACCGCCCAAACAGCAGGTGTTTTTCCTATTTCCATGAAGAACCAAGGAGTTGATATTCTTTGTTTCACTGGACACAAAGGCCTATTAGGCCCACAAGGAACCGGTGGATTTTTACTAAAAAAAGGAATAAATATAACTCCCTTAAAATATGGTGGAAGCGGTGTTTCTACCTATTTAAAAGGACAACCAACGCAGTTACCAGAATCCCTAGAAGCAGGCACGATAAATACTCATGGAATTGCTGGTTTAGTGGCTGGAATTGAATATATCAATAAAATAGGCCTTAATACGATTCAAAAAAAAGAACTTTCTTTGATGTGGAAATTCTACAATGCCATTAAAGACCTTAAAAATGTGAAAATTTACGGAGAATTTGGAACTCCAATAAGAGCAGCTATTGTATCTTTAAATATTGGGGATCTTGATTCTGGATTTATATCTGACAAATTAGCTTATGATTATAATATATGTACAAGATCTGGAGGCCACTGTGCTCCGTTGATGCATAAAGCACTTCATACCGTAGAGCAAGGTGCCGTTCGTTTTAGCTTTTCTCACCTTAATACCGAAGATGAAATTAACATTGCAATACGTGCAATAGAGGAATTATCCAATATAGAATAGATGGAGATAGATATCTAGAAATAAATTTATATATTTTTAGGTATCTATCTTTATATATTAGAGATATGGAAGAGATTTATAGATATTTCAAGTTATCCATCTTTATAGATTTGAGATATATTAGGGATTTATAGATATTTCTAGATACTTGCATTCAACTACGAATAAATATTCATAAAAAGTTTTATGATATTATAATTTAAAATTTTGGATATCGTGTATATTTATACAATCACTTTTCATTTATAGCATTTTTTTAATATAAAATGCCACTAAGTCGGTAGTGTCAATAATTTTGTGTAAATAGTTTATGCGTACCTTTCGGTAAACATATCCTGAAGTTTATCTGATGAACAAGCAAAGCCTCTAAGCTTTCTTGTAGACCATGATTCATTATAAGAAATCACTTTATAATAAACGAGTTTACTACATGCGTCTTCTGTGGGTAGTGCATCCTTAGTTTTTACAAGACGACGTACTTCTTTATTAAAGCGCTCGATCCAATTCGTTGTATAGATGGATTTTCGCATAGAAACAGGGTATTTATAGTATGTGAATAAGTCCTCGTCATTTAACCAGGATTCCACTACACGTTTATAAGATTTACTCCATTTAACAGCAAATTCGTCTAAAGCTGCTCTACACTGCTCTAGGTTTGGAGATTCGTATACAACTTTTAAATCAGCTGTAAAATCGTTGATATCTTTCTTACGAACACTACGAATTGCATTACGAACTTTATGGACAATACATCGTTGAATATCCGCTTTTGGATATACTCTATGAACAGCATCGTCAAGTCCAGAGAGACCGTCCATGACGAAGAGGAGAACTTCATCTACGCCTCGTTCTTTTATCTGGCGAAGATTATCCTCCCAAACATAAGCGCTTTCATTTACACCGATAAAGAAGTCTAATACTTCACGGTATCCATCTTCATCGACACCTAAAATGAAGTAAACGGCGTCACTTGATACTGTATCTCTTCTTAATTTAAGATGTAAAGCATCAATATAAATGACACTGTACCTCTTCTTTAGAGGACGCTTATGCCACTGTTCAATTTCTTCAAGAGCAACATCAGTGATATTACTTACTGTAGCCGCACTATAAGAATTTCCATAAAGTTTTTCAATGATGTTAGCAATTTCACGTGTAGATACTCCACTTGCATACATGCGGATGATCATGGTTTCTAGCCAATCATCTCTTCTTGCATATGGTGGAATGAGTTGTTGTTCAAACTCATTATTACGGTCACGAGGAATTTTAAGATTCTCAATCAGACCGTATTTGGTTTCATAATTACGGGTATAGTATCCGTTGCGTGAATTGCCAGTACCATGTCCTTCGTAGCTATATTTACTGTACTGGAGAATGTTAGTGAGTTCTTCCTTCATCAAGGTTTCCATGGTTTGTTTTAATAGACCAAGAATATACTCTTCAAAAAAAGAGTTTAAGTCTAGATTTTCTTTTTGATTTTTGTTATTATTAGTCATAGGGAAGTCCTTCTTTCTTGGTTATGTTTTTCTTCGTCGTTAAACATTTTACCATGTCAGATGGAACTTCTCTATTTTTATTTACACAAAATATTTTACACTATCACTAAGTCGCAATAATTAATTTTAAGTTTAATTTAGTTTATGTTCATGTTTGATTCTAATTCTAAATTAAATTTTAAAATATAATATTTTTAAATAGTATTTATCTTTATATTATATTAATATAGTTAGTACAATTAGTTCATTCATTAATAAGAATTAAGCTAAAATATTAACTTATAGCAATAAGGAGTTTTTTATGAGAACAAAAGAATTAAAATTAATAATCACATTTAAGTCTACAACTGCTGCTATGGGTTTTGAAACATATTGCAAACAAAATCAAATCCCTGGTAGACTTATTCCAATCCCTAGAGAAATCTCTGCTGGATGTGGGCTCTCATGGTGTACAGAACCTGCCAACCGCCCTATTATAGATAAAATTATCCAGACTCAGCAAATTAATATCGATGGTATGTATGAATTACTCATATAAACCAGAAAGAGGCTTTTATGCATATATATCAATTTTATAAAAATTCCTATCAAGAAAGATCTACCTTTATCGACGCTCTATCCCTTAGTTTCACAAGTAATGAAACCATATCTTTTGTCGGGGGTGGCGGTAAAAGTAGTATTATTAAGAAATTATCACAAGAACTTAAAGCATTAAAAAAGAGAACTATCATCACTACAACTACCCATATCTATGCTCCTGAGCATAACGTAGTTCTTATTGAAGATTTAGATAAAATAAAAAAAGAATTAGATGAAAATTATGTTGTAACTGTAGGTCTTCCTTGCGACAATCAAAAGTTAAAAAGCGTAAGCGAATCTTTTTTAAACCAGCTACCAAGTATATGTGACGTTCTACTTATAGAAGCCGATGGTTCAAAACACTTACCAATTAAGGCTCCTGCAATCCATGAACCTGCGATTCCTACTTTTACAACATTAGTTGTTGGCGTTGCTGGGCTTGACTGCTTAGCTAAGCCAATGAATGAAATATCCCACCGACCAGAAATTCTTGCACGTATACTAGAAAAGAAGCAAGAAGACATCCTACTCCCTAGTGATGTTGCAAAAGTTCTCGAAAGCGAACACGGGCAAAGAAAAAACGTGACCTGCCGCTATGAAATGGTATTAAATAAAGCAGATAACCAAGCATTATTTGAGTTGGCGCTGGAAACTGCCTCCTATCTTACGTCTCAAAAATGTATTATCTCCTCTTTCTATTTATAAAATTAATCTTTTTTACTTTTATTTAGTTAAGCTCTGATAAATTTAAATTAAATAAAGGACTATAACAAATTGCATTAAGCTAATGTTAATATGTTTTAGTCCTTTTAATCTAATATAACTTGGCGTCAAATTACACTTATATAGGCTTAGTTATTCCACCTCGTTTATCCTTCGATATCCCACCAGCCATATGATACCCAGGTGAATTAATAAAACTTGCTCTCATAATCGAATCTTCACCAAATCTAGTGCGGATTTCATCAATTGCACTATCAAGTTTTTCTAATTTTTCATAGCGTGTCTTATCAAATATATTATACTGCCTATAGGCTTCCCCTGTAATTTTCCCTACATGAACACCCAATTGTCTAAGAGGTGTAACACCATCCCAAAGTTCATCAAACAATTTGCATGCAAAATGATAAATCTCTAGTGTTGTGTTGGTTGGAGAATATAAATTACCTTGATGTGACTTATAAAAAAATGTATAGTCTTTCATAGAAACTGAGATACAACTTCCCTTTACTCCATCCTTCCTTAAACGCATTCCAACTGTCTCGCATAAAGATAAGATAACCATCTTGGCATGTTCCCTTGAAACAACATCGCAAGGAGTTGTTACAGAATTTCCGTATCCTTTATTGGCAATTGGTTGTGATAAAAATGGTGAACTATCAACTCCATGAGAATATTGATACAAGACTTCTCCATGTTTCCCAAGATGATCTCGCAAAATTGAAACATCGGTTTTTGCAAGCTCACCAATCGTTCGTATTCCTAAGGAATATAGCTTTCTCTCAGTTGCCCTTCCGATATAAAATAAATCAGCCACTGGTAAAGGCCACATCTTTTTCTCAATCTCGTCTGGGTACATTGTATGCACCAAGTCTGGCTTTTTTAAATCTCCCGCCATCTTAGCTAATAACTTATTGGAGGAAACACCAATATTCACCGTGAAATTTAACTCTTGCTTGATGCGCTCTCTTAAATTATTGGCAAGAATAATTGGAGATCCATATAATAGATTCGTGCCAGACATATCAATAAAAGCCTCATCAATGGAGTATTGTTCAACTTTAGGTGAGATTTCAGATAAAATTGAAATAAAAGCCTTAGAAGCACCTACATACATTTCATAATTTGGTGGAACTACAACTAAATCAGGACACTTTCTCAATGCACTAACCAAAGCCTCACCAGTATGAATATTGTATTTCTTGGCTGAAATGGATTTCGCAAGAACAATACCATGCCTTTGTTCCTTATCTCCTCCCACAACTGCAGGTATCTCTCTTAAGTCTACCTTCTCACCAAGTATATGCAAACGGTAGGCCGCTTCCCAACTTAAAAAAGCAGAATTAACATCAATATGAAATATTAAGGACTCACTCATAGCCTAACTTACCATACGATATAGTGTCCATTTAAGTGATTCAATATTATAATGTAGTTCTATCAAATGTTCCTCCTCATATAAAAAAACACGACATACGAATATTAAAATACGGACTCCTGAAGGCTTTGCCTCTTTTCTATATAGTATTTCATTAATATCTACAGTTACTCTTTCATGCAGCTCATTTTCTAACCGGAATCGCATTGGTTTTACTTCTCCTAACGTATTACAAACAAATATCATATCCACTGGTACATTCGTCTGCATGCTATTACACCTCTTTTCAATCGAACATATGTACGTCTATTATATCAGAACATATGTTCTTTGTAAATATAAGATTATTATTAATTAAGCTAATTTACTGGTTTGTATTACATTTTTTTCTATTAAATTTATTATCCAATTTTACTTTAATTAAGTTTAACATTTATTAATCTTTTTATTAAATCAAGATAAAATTTAAGTTTATCAAGAATAAAAAATCACAAATTTCTTACTTATAGTTATAGAATTTACCAGTAATATTTTAAGTTTTATAAAGATAAAATATCGAACTTTGACCAAAAAAATAAGTTAAAGGAGAGATAAAAAAAGTAGCATTAAGAAAAGTAGAATAATTTTCAGCCAAATTGTGCTATAATTTCAGTAGTGATATGTGCAAAAAAATGAGCCCAAAAAGGTAGAAGGAGATATATATGTGCGGTAGATTTTATATTGAGGAAGAAGATAATGAGGAGATTCTTCGTATCGTTAGACGTTTGGATGAACGTTTTCAAAACGAAAAAAACTTAAAAACTGGCGAGATCTATCCTACAAATACTGTAGCTATTCTCACCAACGAAAAAGACTCTTTAGTTCCAAAAGCAATGACTTGGGGATTTCCTGGTTTTAAAGGTAAAGAAGTCATTATTAATGCAAGAAGCGAATCTGCAAGTGAAAAACGACTATTTTCAGAACCTTTACTAACGAAGCGAGTTGCAATACCCTCCAGTGGATTTTTTGAATGGAATCGCAATGGAGATAAGCAAAAGTACTATTTTAAAAATCCAGAGGAAAGGATTCTTTACATGGGGGGCCTTTATCAAGTGTTTAATGAAGGTGAACGATTTGTTATCTTAACTACTGCTGCAAATGACTCTATGAAAGAAATTCACCATCGTATGCCTATTATATTAAGCCAAACAGAGGTAGAAGCTTTTATTTTAAACTATAATGATGCACTTAATATAATAAATCACACGCCAAGACTTCTTTGGAAAGAGAAAGTATCCTCAAAACAAAAAGAATCTTATGAACAACTTAGCTTTGATTTTAAATAACTATTTTGTAAAAGTTAAGTGATTATTCAAGCTATCTTTTGTCATTACTTTTTTGTTTTAATTTTTATTATTACTTCTATTTATTTTTACCATAAATCGGTTTTTATTAACATTTTATTTGTGAGATATAAACATTGACAATTTTTTAACACTGTTATACAATGGCCTTGTTCAAATATGATTGATATTGCGTAATCAAGTTTGTTAATTTTTTAACATCTTTATTAATAATTGATTTACTTACAAGTAACTGAAATTGTTGCTTTTTCTATTGCAACCGCACAATCAGACAAATTTCTATTGTAACCGATATGTAATGGAGACCAAATTTATAGGAGGATAATATAATGGCTAGGAAAGAAATGGTAAATGAAACAACTCTTGTAGATAGCATTGATACTTTAATCACAAAGTTGGCAGAATTAAGAGAGGCACAAAGAGAGTTTGCTACTTATACGCAAGAGCAAGTTGATAAAATATTTTTTGCAGCTGCAATGGCAGCAAACAAACAAAGAATTCCGTTAGCAAAAATGGCTGTTGAAGAAACAGGTATGGGTATTGTAGAAGATAAAGTTATCAAAAACCACTATGCGGCAGAATACATCTATAACGCATATAAGGATACAAAAACTTGTGGCGTTATTGAAGAGGATTCTAGTTTTGGTATTAAGAAAATAGCAGAACCAATTGGTGTTATTGCTGCTGTAATTCCAACAACAAATCCAACTTCTACTGCTATTTTTAAGACATTAATCAGCTTAAAAACAAGAAATGCAATCATCATCAGTCCTCATCCACGTGCAAAGAATTCCACAATCGCTGCTGCAAAGGTTGTTTTAGATGCTGCTGTAGCTGCAGGCGCACCAAAAGGAATTATTGCTTGGATTGATGTTCCATCTCTTGAATTAACCAATGAAGTTATGAAGAGCGCTGATATTATTCTAGCGACCGGCGGTCCTGGTATGGTAAAAGCAGCTTATTCCTCCGGTAAACCAGCACTTGGCGTTGGTGCAGGTAATACACCAGTTATTATGGATGAATCTTGTGATGTTCGCTTAGCCGTTAACTCTATTATTCATTCTAAAACATTTGATAATGGTATGATTTGTGCTTCTGAGCAAGCAGTTATTGTTAGTGATAAAATTTATGAGGTAACAAAGAAAGAATTTAAAGATCGCGGTTGCCACATTTGTAATAAAGAAGAAACCGATAAGTTACGTAAAACAATCCTTATCAACGGTGCACTTAATGCAAAAATTGTAGGCCAAAGCGCGCACACAATTGCAAACTTAGCTGGATTTACAGTTCCTGAAACTACTAAGATATTAATCGGTGAAGCTGAATCTGTTGAATTAGAAGAAGAACTTGCTCATGAAAAATTATCTCCAGTTCTTGCAATGTATAAATCAAAATCCTTTGATGATGCAGTTACAAAAGCTGAGAAATTAGTAGCAGATGGTGGTTATGGTCATACATCTTCAATCTATATCAATGTTGGTACAGGCAAAGAAAAGATTGATAAATTCTCTAATGCAATGAAAACATGTAGAATCCTTGTAAACACTCCTTCTTCTCATGGTGGAATCGGCGATTTATATAACTTTAAATTAGCTCCTTCCTTAACACTTGGTTGTGGCTCATGGGGTGGTAACTCTGTTTCCGAAAATGTTGGTGTAAAACACTTAATCAACATTAAGACAGTTGCTGAGAGGAGAGAAAATATGCTTTGGTTTAGAGCACCAGAAAAGGTTTACTTTAAGAAGGGCTGCCTTCCAGTCGCTCTTGATGAATTAAAGAACGTAATGGGTAAGAAAAAAGTATTTATTGTAACAGATGAATTCTTATATAAAAACGGTTACACAAAATGTGTTACAGATAAATTAGATGAGATGGGAATCACTCATACTACATTTTATAATGTTGCTCCAGACCCATCTCTAGCATGTGCTACTGAAGGCGCAGAAGCTATGAGATTATTCCAGCCAGATTGCATTATTGCTCTTGGTGGTGGTTCTGCTATGGATGCAGGTAAAATTATGTGGGTAATGTATGAACATCCAGAAGTAGATTTCCTAGACTTAGCAATGCGTTTTATGGATATTAGAAAGCGTGTATATAGCTTCCCTAAAATGGGTGAAAAAGCTTACTTTATAGCCATCCCAACCTCCTCTGGTACTGGTTCTGAAGTAACACCTTTCGCAGTTATCACAGATGAGAGAACAGGCGTTAAATATCCTCTTGCAGACTATGAATTACTTCCTAAGATGGCAATTGTAGATGCTGATTTAATGTTAAATCAACCTAAGGGCTTAACCTCTGCTTCTGGTATCGATGCTCTTACACATGCTCTTGAGGCTTATGCTTCTATTATGGCAACAGATTATACGGATGGCCTTGCCTTAAAAGCGATGAAGAATATCTTTGCATATCTTCCAAGAGCTTATGAATTAGGTGCTGAAGACCCTATTGCAAGAGAGAAGATGGCCGATGCTTCTACACTTGCTGGTATGGCATTTGCTAACGCATTCTTAGGTATCTGCCACTCAATGGCTCATAAATTAGGTGCGTTCCACCACTTACCACATGGTGTTGCTAATGCCCTTTTAATTAATGAAGTAATGAAATTTAATGCAACTAACGTTCCTACAAAGATGGGTACTTTCTCTCAATATCAGTATCCACATGCACTTGAAAGATACGCTGAGTGTGCTAGTTTCTTAGGCATTCAAGGTAAGAATGATGAAGAAAAATTCAATAACTTACTAATTGCTATTGATGAATTGAAAGAACGTGTAGGAATTAAAAAGACAATTAAGGATTATGGTGTTGATGAAAAACAATTCTTAGAAACACTTGATGAAATGGTTGAACAGGCATTTGATGATCAATGTACTGGTGCTAACCCAAGATATCCTTTAATGAAAGAAATTAAAGAAATATATTTAAAAGTATACTACGGTAAATAATTTTCCCTAATACCTTCTCGTAAATATAAAAAGGAACCTGTTTTATAGTTTCATTATGAAATCTGTAAAACAGGTTCTTTTCTGGTTTTATGATAAATATTTGGGATACAATCAATAATATTTGCATCCCGAATATGTATTATAGTGCCTTTTTTATTTCTATTAAAACTTTTATACGAATACCTCTTTATTCATATTCAAAAACATCTAGCCACTTCATTAATAACTCTTTTTCTTCTTCTTTATTCTTGGTTAATTGAGCCGCAGCAACAATTGGAAGCCATGTCTGTACATAACGTTTTTCCGTATTGCTCTTCTTACAAAATGTATCCATATAAAGATCTGCTGTAGCTTGATCTTCAAGTGCAAACAATAAATATGTTCTTGCTGCATCTGCACTTGCATTTCCCTGGGTTGCATGCACCCAGTCAAGTACATACATCTTATCATTTGAAACTATAATATTGTGAGGATTAAAATCACCATGGCAAACTTTAACATGCTTAGGCATACCATCTAAACGTGTTAATAAATCATATTTCTTAATGTTATCAATCATATCAAGGCTATTAATCTGGCGTACTAACTTATCCTTTAACTTGTTAAGTAAAGGTGCTCTTTTTGAGTGAATTTCTAGTTGTAAATCAACCATATGTTCCATATACTTCTTTAAATTGCTTGGATCTTCCTTCATTATTTGGGCCAAAGTTTTACCTTCAATATAATTCATAGTGATTGCCCATTGACCTTCTACAACGCCAACCTCACGAATACTAGGTATTGCCAATCCCGTTTCTTCCACTCGTGTTGTGTTTAATGCTTCGTTTAATACATCTGTCTTCGCAACTTCTTTGTTAAATAACTTAATTGCATCATTACCGTCTCGATAAACGCTTGCATTCTTACCTTTTGAAATTAAGACTCCTAAGTTCATACGATCCGCTCCTCTCATCTAGCACATACTAGTTTGATATACAATTAAAACAGCCATTTGATAATAAGATAATTTAGTCATTATTTAAAAATTATCTTACTTTTATAATAAAATTATACTACTTTTTACCAATTATGTATAGCATTAAGATAAAGATTTTTCTCATTTATAGTATTCTTAAAATCTATAATTATGCCTTTCCTTACTGATCTTATAAGTAAATAAGGATGCTATAAAATAGAAAAATTTCAATTCTACTTTATAACACCCCTATACCTAACCTAACATCATTCGATCGTTTGCAAACTCGCTTCCACTTGCCTTTTCAAACTTTTGCATAAGGTCAGCTACTTTTAAGTTTTTCTTTTCTTCCCCTTTTACATCGTATATGATATTTCCATCATGCATCATGATTAATCGATTACCTATATTTATAGCATCCTTCATATTATGAGTTACCATCAATGCTGTTAATTGATTATTTGTTACGATGTGTTCCGTTAAGTCTAAAACTTTCTTTGCAGTCTTAGGATCTAACGCAGCCGTATGTTCATCCAACAATAACAGTTTTGGCTTTTGTAAGGTAGCCATTAAAAGTGTTAATGCCTGCCTTTGTCCCCCTGAAAGCAACCCAACCTTAGAACTCATTCGAGTTTCCAAACCTAAGTCTAGCGTTTTTAGATCTTCTACGTACTGTTCTTTTTCTTTTTGAGTAATTCCCCAACGAAGTCCTCTTTTTTTCCCTCTACGATATGCAAGAGCAAGATTTTCTTGGATCTCCATATTTGCTGCAGTTCCCTTCATTGGATCTTGAAATACTCTGCCAAGTAACTTAGCACGCACATGCTCTGGCTGCATTGTAATATCTTCTCCATCTAAAATAATACTTCCTTTATCGCTAAGATACACACCTGCAATCATATTTAAAATCGTAGATTTACCTGCACCATTTCCACCAATTACAGTTACAAAATCACCAGGGTGTAAATGCAAGTTAACACCTTTGAGTACTTGTTTTTCATTAATAGTCCCTGTATTAAATGTTTTATATAAATTTTCAATTTTAAGCATCCTTACCTCTTTCTGCATTAATCATTCCTATTCTAATGCCTTAAAGTCTTTTGTTTAATGAATCTTTTTATGTTATTAGAGCAAACTATTAAACTAAATCCTTCTGGCACTTTTACGAAAATTTGTAGCTTTGAGTCTAGGAATTGATAGTGCAATTGCAACCATAACAGCTGTTAATAGCTTTAAGTCATTTGTATTTAAACCTAGCTGAAGAACAGATGCTATAATAATTCGATAAATAACCGATCCTAAGATAACTCCTGCTAGTTTAAAAAGGAATGATAGTTTTTTTCCTATTATGACTTCCCCAATGACAATGGATGCCAAACCTATAACAATTGCTCCTTGCCCTTTTCCAACGTCTGCTGTTTTATCACTTTGTGCAAGCAAGGCTCCAGAAAGTGCAACAAGCGCATTACCAAGTACAAGGCCGAGGATTTTAATACGATCAGTATTTTGGCCAAGCGCTCTAATCATATCTTCATTATTTCCCGTAGCTCGAAGGGCCGAACCAATTTCAGTCCCAAAAAACCAATATAATAATAGAATTAATAAGATTGAAATTAATAACCCACTTCCTATTAAGACAATAGAATTAAAGAAATTCTCTCTCATATTCCCTTTTACGAATTCAGGAATAATATTTTTAATTTTCATAAAGATACTTTCTTCTCTAGCAAGTGATAAATTCGCTTTGCCACTCATCACTCGTAAGTTAATAGAATATAACGAAATCATTGTGAGTATTCCCGATAATATTGCCGGAATCTTTAATTTTGTATGTAATATACCAGTAATTGCACCTGCTGCCACACCTCCTGCAACAGCAAATATCAGGCTTAAAAATGGATTCATACCAAGTTCTACCGTAAGAACTATACTAATACATCCACCTAAGGTAAAACTTCCATCACAGGTCATATCTGCAAAATCTAAAATACGAAATGTGATATATATTCCGAGGGCCATAATACCCCATATCAATCCCTGCCCAATTGCTCCTAAATATGCTAACAGTAAACTCATTTTTTCCTCCAAAGTTTAAAATAAAGACATTTTGGCTTGCCTTTTAAGAGATAATTCCTAAAAAGCAAGCCTATTAAATGAATTTAGATTTTGTAATAATTTATTGATTTGCTTCCGCTAATACTTCATCTGGAATGACAATACCTAATTGATTTGCAACATCTTCGTTAATTTTAAGTGTAACCTTTTCTGAATTTATGTACTCAATTGGCATGCTATCAATCTTAGCTTCCCCTTTAAATAGCTTCACTGCTTGAGCAGCAGTTTGCTTACCAAGTTCATAATAATTAATACCATAAGTAGCTAAGCCACCTTCGGATAACATACCTTCCTCACCAACAATGACTGGCAAATTGTTTTCATTTGCTATCATTGCAACTGTAGCCATACCACTAGCAATCATATTATCCGTTGGTGCATAAATAGCATCCACTTTATTAATTAATGATTCTACAACTTGTTGAATTTCACTTGAAGCAGATACTGTTGCATGTACAACCTCTAATCCAAGATTTTTTGCTTCTTCTTCAGCCATATCTGCTTGGATTTGAGAGTTTACTTCACTTGAACAATATAAAATTGCAACTTTCTTAGCTTCTGGTAAAATTCTTTTTAATAGCTTCATCTGCTCTTCTACTGGCGTTAAATCAGACGTTCCTGATACATTCCCTCCAGGTGCTTCATTGGTTTCTACTAACCCTGTAGCCGCTGGATCTGTAACAGCAGTTATTAAGATTGGTATTTCGGTAGTTGCATTGGCACACGCCTGTGCTGCATTAGTCGCAATTGCTAAAATAAGATCATTATTATCAGTTACTAGCTTTTGTGCGATTGTAGTACAATTGGATTGATCTCCACTTGCATTTTGGTAATCAATTTTAATATTATCGCCATCTACGTATCCAGCTTCACTTAATCCATCAACAAATCCTTTGTATGAAGCATCTAGTGCATCATGTGTAACTAATTGGGATACACCAATATTGATTACACCATCTTTTCCAAAACTGGTTTTGGCGTCATCCTTTGTACCACAACCTGTAAACATACCCATAGTTAAAGCGAGACTTAAACTAAGTACGAGAACTTTCTTCATTTTCTTCATATTCCTGCCCCTTTTACCTCAATAATTGCCGTGCACATATTCTTACATTACTTTGTTGCTATATTGCTTTAACGCTTTTATCTGACAAAGTGATTATACGATAAAATTATCATTTCGTCAACTAAATCTTGAATATTTTGGAAGAATATACAAATCATTTTATGGAAAAATTTATACGATAATTTACTTATATATCATTAATATTTGAAATAGTCTATTTCTTACTGAAATAAACAAAACTTACCTTAACATTTAAAGCGAAATATGATAAAATTAACTTAATATTTATTACTTATAGAACTATTCAATGATATAATTTATGTTTTGTATTTATTCCATTTAAAGCACATCAGGAGGTAATCATATATTTTTAATATGATATATAAACAAAAACCTCCTACAAGCACCACTAAACTCTTCTATAAGAAAGGAATTTGTTATGTTAGAACAATTAAAGCAAACTGTTTATGAAGCCAACATGCTTCTTCCAAAACACGGATTAGTAACCTTTACTTGGGGAAATGTTTCTGCAATCCATAGAGATTTAGGACTTATTGTTATCAAGCCATCTGGTGTAGATTATGAAATAATGACTCCGGAAGATATGGTTGTTGTTGACCTTAATGGAAATCTAGTAGAGGGAAATCTAAATCCATCTTCAGACACTCCAACACATATCGAATTATACAAAGCATTTCCAAACATCGGCGGAATTGTACATACACACTCACGATGGGCTACGACCTTTGCTCAAGCTGGTATGGGTATACCTCCTTTAGGTACAACACATGCCGATTATTTCTATGGTGAAATTCCCTGCACACGTAAAATGACAACTGAAGAAATTTCTAATTCATATGAAAAAGAAACTGGTACTGTAATCATTGAACACTTTTTAAACGAGAATCTTAACCCGGACCAAATTCCTGCTGCTCTTGTCTATAGCCATGGCCCATTTGCTTGGGGTACGGATGCTAAAAATGCAGTTCACAATGCAGTTGTACTAGAAGAAGTAGCTTTTATGGCTTATCACTCTTTAATATTAAGAAATAATTCTCTTTCTAACATGCAACCAGAATTACTCGATAAACATTTCCTAAGAAAACATGGTAAAAATGCTTATTACGGTCAAAAATAGCTTGTTTTTAAAATCATCTACAAGAGATTATAAAAATTTAATCTTGTAGGTGATTTTTTAATATTTTATTATATTATCGAAATAAATAATTAAGGTTTTCTAGGCATTTACATCTTGCCCCAAATACCAAAATAATCTATAATATATTTGGTAAGAATATAAATTATGACCTTTTATTCACATAGCATATAAGATTCTATAAATTAATCCACAAATATTATCTTATATGTTAATTTTTTGCAAACAAACGCTATAAAATATTAATTTTTTAGCTTTATGTCTTGGAGGACAAATAATGAAATTTTTTAAACGAAATAAATTCTTTAGAGTATTTTGCTGTTTACTTACAACAGTTTTTATATATAATTCAGTTCCTGTCAGTGCTAGTACAGTACAGACAAACGAGAATCAAGATAAAGCAAGTACAAACTCTTCCGATTTTACCTGGCCAAAAGGTCCATCGGTATATGCAGATGCCGCGATTGTAATGGAGGCAAGTACTGGTTTAATTTTATATGAAAAGGATATTTACGACGCTCATTATCCCGCAAGTATTACAAAAATCATGACAACCTTACTTGCACTTGAGAATAATAAATTAAACGAAACTGTGACCATGTCACATGAAGCAGAGTGGGATGTTGATTTTAACAGCTCACGTATTGGACTAGTTGAAGGAGAGCAACTCTCTTTAGAAGATGCCCTTTATGCCGTTATGTTAGAATCCGCAAATGAAGTTTCTTATGCCGTTGGTGAACATGTTGCGAATGGACCAATTACTGATTTTGCAAAAATGATGAATGATCGAGCAAAAGAACTTGGATGTAAAAATACTAACTTTGTGAATCCTCATGGCCTTCATGATGACAATCATTATACTTGTGCTTATGATATGGCCTTAATTGCACAAGCAGCTATTAAAAATGCCGACTTTCGTAAAATAACATCATCAAGAACTCATACAATACCGGCAACAAATAAAAACGTTGCTAGACCTCTTGCCAATCACCATCGTTTTATCAGAAAGACTCTAAATTATGATGGTACTATAGGTGGAAAAACAGGAGGTACAACAGAAGCTAAAACTACTTTAGTAACGTATGCTGAGCGCAATGGTTTAACTTTAATTGCTGTTGTTCTTCACGTAGACACTTCTCTTCATGCTTATGAAGATACCGCTAAAATATTAGATTTTGCCTTTGATAACTATTCCCTTTATAATATTGAACAAACTGAGATTTCAAGCGATACTAGCTTTCCAGACCTATTTTCATCATTACCTTTTTTTAAGAAAGATGACGAAGATTTAATACGTATCGGTGATGACAGTAATATCGTCTTACCAAATACAGCAAATATAAAAGATGCTGAAAAATCAATTACATTAACTCCAATTGATGAATTATCCCATGGTGACAATGTAATTGGAAAAATCTCTTATACCTATGCAGGTAAATACGTTGGTTTTGCTGATATACTATATTATAATAGCGATTATCCAATCACCAAAGAAATAATCGAAGAAAAATGGCCTAGTTACTTAGTATCTCCAGAAGTGGTTATTGCTGCTAGAGAAACCAATGAAAATACGACTAGTGATTCAAAAGAAGTAATTAATACTTCCAACAATAAAAATGAAACTGCAAAGACTAAATCATCTAAAACAAAGCCTATTCTCTTAGGTATTGTTGCAGGTGGAATTGTCCTTGTTATTGGTTGGTATATTCTCTTTGTTGAGTTTCCTCATAGAAAACGTAGACGAACATATCTTGCAAATCGTAAAAAACGCATGGACTCATTAAGACATTTAACCAGAGACGACCACTTAGATTTTTAGACCATTATTTAGTAAGGATCAATAATTTACTATCCTTTTACTTTCTAAATGCAATGATAAGATAGTTACTTCCACCTTACGTGATACTACAATGATAAAAGGAGTACTTTTATCTTACGTAGTAAATACAATAAAAAGTCTACTATTTTATATTTTATTGTTTATTAAACGAAACGTCAGCTCGCTATATTTACTAAGTTGAATATGGCTTTGCTATATGTAATATTAATAGGACTATTAGTAGAAAACGAGGTCAACTTCTAAGTTGCCTCGTTTTTTATACAATTATTTAATTAACTGAATATCCTATTCATTCCATTCTTTTAATTAGAACCTATCTATTACCAATGTCTCAAATTTCAGTGCTTTTAATGTCATCCAATCTATGTTCTATATTCTCCGTACCTTTTTTAGTAACAACATATATTGCTTTTTGTACAGTCTCTATTCTATTACTTGTTTCATCTATTTTTTTTAGGACTTCTTGCAATCGTAAATCATCTTCTTCTTTTTCCAGCAGATGTTTATTATAAATATCTGATTCAATCTTATTCATTAAGAAGTAGGCAGCAATCAACATTACGATTCCTGCCCCCCCCCACAGCCAGATAATCCGCATGAAATTCAATTAAAACAAAGGCTGCGAAATAAATAGAAGCAATGAAACATAATGTTGGAATTATTTTAGAATTTCTTTTCTCTTTCATGCCTGCCCCTTTTCTATGATTTTGCCCATCATCACTATTTACATGAATTATAATTTAATATAGACCGAACTAATTCGTATATGATATTGTTGTTCCAATCGCTTCTGACGGTGAATTTGCAACCACCTCATAACGATTTCATTATATCATGAATCAATCCCCTTCATGATCTTGTTACTTCAATCGGCATATGCAACGAATTTACAGATACCTCATTCCGCTTTCATTATATCATAAATGACATACTTACACAATTTTTCTAAATTTGGTGCTTTATATGAAATGGTTAACTACTGCAATCCCTAAGCATTACATACAATTTTTTTACCTTATACTAAATCTCTAAGGCAACATCATATTTTCTAGAGTCTTATTTAAAAAGTAAAAAAGAAGCATTGAAAATCAAAATTTTCAATGCTTCCAACGTCCCCAAGACGATTTGAACGTCCGGCCTATCGCTTAGGAGGCGATCGCTCTATCCAGCTGAGCTATGAGGACATCTATGAAAAGTTTTCTAAATCAAACTTATCACCTATAGAATTGTCATATAAATAATAAAGCGTATCCATACGATACGCTTATTATTATATAAACAAATTAAAATAAAGTCAAGTTATGCCTTAGTTTGCTTATGCAAAAAAATCCACATTACCTTGCATCCATACAATTCCTCGGAATCTTCTACCTACAAGAGGTTCCCCGAGTAAATCTTTTTTATTAATACAAACCTCAAAAACTAAATGATTGCAATCAACCTGTAGGATATAAACTTCTTCACCTGATTTTGTGTTTGTAACTAAGTTATGATCTAGAATCGTTCCTAGAATCGTATAATTATCCGACTCAGATCCGTAAGGTATAAAAGATGTATCAACAATAGAATAAATATCTTCATACTTGATTCGTTTTGATACCATAGCATAAAGGTCGATATCGTCTACCGTTAAACTATCAATCGCTTCCTGATTTCCCTTTTTTGCTTCCGCAATTAATTGATTTCTATGATGTATATCTGCATTTGAGATTTTGATCTGCTTTTCATCCTTTTCAACTGGTAATAATATTTTACCATCAAGAGCTAATGCAGACAATGTAACGGAATGCACTAAAGGTCCTTTTTTTTGTTTAAAATTCAAATAATCAATTGAATTTTGCAAATAAAATATGAGAGAAACACCTAAACGATAGTCATCGCACATACCAGTGTATGCATCGGTATCAACCCTTTTACTTATATATACTTCTTCTCTGGTACTTACATTGCGTCCTGAAAAATAGGGAAAATAATGTTCCATGTGAAACACTTCATTCTCATCATATTCACCTCGAACTGTAATACCTAATCCCTCGCCGAATTCCATTGATAATTCAGCAACGGAAGAAGAATTACCTAAACGTATCATGTGACGTTCGGATGCCTGATTAATAACCATTTGAACTAAGGCTTCTACTTCTTTTCTACTCTTCAATTGACTAAAGCCAATGGCTTTTAAAAAACTATGCATCTAATCACCTGATTACTTTCTGTCTTATTTCTAAAAATATAATTATCATCTATTATTTATAACACATTTTATGTATATAATCAATACAAGAAAAAGAGTTAACTATACGCTCAACTGTGATGAAGAGTTTAAAATATATTTATTCTATAATTGCTACATAGAATGTTTACTCATTTAATGTATCTCGTATAAATAGCGTCAATTCTTTTGTTAAATCCTTTTCTACTATCGTAGTATAATATTCACCATTTGCATCCTCAATCATACGAATGACAGGCCTTGTAGGTAATTTCTTATTTTGTCTAAGTACAACCCCTATTTCATTTTCATTTGTAATAACATAGGTTCCTACTGGATACGCCGCTACAGATTCAACAAATTTTCTCACTATCTTATGATCAAATTTTACCCCAGCTTGACTTATTATATAATCAATTGCATCATGCACTTTTAGTTTATTTGTAAAATAGCCATAAACCAAACTGTCAAATTCATCGCATAATGATACAAGCTTTGTTTCAAATGGAATTTTTTCTTTTGTTAGGCGCATTGGGTACCCGGTTCCATCTTCACGTTCATGATGTGAAAGAATAATCTCTTTTGATATACTTGATAACCATTTTTCCTTATCAACAGATGAATATCCGGTAATAACATGCTTCTTTATTTCTTTCTTTAAAGATTCATCGCATGAATTATAATTTATATTTCTATAATCAAACGGAAGATATAGTATCCCTAAATCGTGAAGAAGTGCGCCAATTGCTATATCTTTTATACGTTCTTCCTTTAGTTTCATACGTAAACCAATAAAAACAGAAAGTGCGGCAACATTAATACTATGGGCATATGTACTTTCACTTTTTTCTCTAACCTGAGAGATATTATACATTACTTCTGGTTTTCGAATCATTTCATTTAATATATTGTCAGCTGCTTCTGTTATGTCTTGTAATTCAACATTTCCACAATATGAATATTTTTCAATTGTAGTTTTGACGATTTCTTTGCATTCTTCTTGAATGATTTCTTCAATCACATTGTCCATCTGAACATCCACTGGATCTTCAATATAAACATCATGGATATTTAAATTTTGAAGATATCTTATGTACTCTTTTTTTATTACTGCCCCAGCTGGTAGTAGGATTGTACCATTACTTAAACAAATATCCTTTACTATTTTCTCAATTCCCACAATTTGATCAATTCCTACTCTCTTCATCGTCTTCGCCTTTCTATAAATTTAAACTAGTATTTATAAAATGCCCCATATTTTCTTATAATGCTTTAAAAAGCTATGAATTGACCCCTCAATATTTTATTTATACAAATTCCATATTATATTTAAGGGTACTCAAAACAATATCACTAATTACTGTACTCTATATTCCATACTTACAATTGTAAACTAGAACTAAAATATAGATACAATAAAAGTTTTATTATATTTGGTACCCTTAATCCCCACAAATACGAATATTTATATTTTTAAACCATATAGTTTTTCTTATTTTTTGCTTCATTTAGCACTTGCTTTTCTTCTTCTGATAATATAACAAAAGATTCTCCCTTTATAATTTCTTTAACATAGGTATAACAACCTTCTCTACTACTATGCATAGAAGTAATTATAAATCCATCTAAGTTATCATCCAAAAGACATAGAGAAAAACTTAATTTTCCTCCCATCTCCTTAAATGCATCATATTTAACAATTGAAACTCTTTGAAACGTACTTAAAAAATTTTCTTTAATCTTGTCTATTGAAGTATTAATTTCCTTCGTTTCTGATTTTAATTTATCTATTTCACTAAAACGGTTTAGAATTGTACTTTCTAAAGTTGAACCATCAGATCCTTTCAGAAATGCATTTAGCTTTTTCTTTAACTTAATATGTTTTACTAATATTATTATTAAGAAAATAAATAGCAGAAGCTGTGCAAATAATAATCCAACGATAAAATAACTTCCATCCAAGCCCAAACTGTTAAACAACTCCATGGCGTTTATCCTGACCTTTCCTCGCTCTTTTTTATTAACCTATGGTATTTATAAGATCTATAATTCGCTCAAGATCTTCATTTGAATAATATTCAATTTCAATTTTACCCTTGTTATTACTTTTGCGATTGATTTCTACTTTACTTCCAAAGATTAATTTCATTTTTTCTTCTAATTCACGATAAACAAAACTATCCTCCGTAGTAGCTGCAACTACTTTCTCCGGTTTAGGATCTGTTATTTTTTTTACTAATTTCTCTGTTTCTCTTACACTTAATTTTTGATCAAAGACTAAGTTAGCAATATTATATTGTTCATCATTATCTTTAATTGATAGTAAAGCCCTTGCATGTCCTCCAGAAATCATATCATCAATCAGCATTTGCTGAACACGCTTGTCCAACTTTAATAGTCTCATAGAATTTGTTACTGCTACTCTACTTTTAGCAACTCTCTCTGCAACTTCATCCTGCTTTAGTTTATACTCTTCAATTAATCTTTGGTAAGCAAGAGCTTCTTCAATTGCATTTAAGTCTTCTCTTTGAATATTTTCTATTAAAGCGATTTCAAACACTTCTTGATCTGAGTAATCCTTAACCAAAACTGGAACTTCTTTAAGACCAGCTAATCTAGCTGCTCTCCATCTTCGTTCTCCAGCAATAATTTCATACAATTTCCCTTTTTTCTGAACAATTAAAGGTTGTATAATTCCATGTTGTTTGATAGAGTCTGCTAATTCTTGCAACGCATCCTCTTCAAATGCTTTTCTTGGTTGAGACTTGTTTGGCTCTATCTTATTTATATTAATTAATGTTTCACGTGAAACATTTTCTTCACTACTCTTATTTACTGTTTCTCTTTGATTATCAAATTTATCGGTAATTAAAGAATCCAATCCTTTTCCAAGACCTTTCTTTATAGCCATAATTAGTCCTCCAGTTATTCTGAGAATGAATACTTCTATTCTCTCTCAGGTTGCAAATCTAAACGTAACGTAGTTTTCATTATTTATTTTTTCGTTTAAATAGACTCATCTTTGCAGCCTTTTCTTTAATGGTTTCTTTTTTTGTGTTAAGCTTTTTAGTACTTTCACTTTTAGTATCTTTCTTCTCTTTACTAACTTTCTTAGTGCCTTTTTTATTTAAGTTAATAACCTCATCTGCTAAATCCCTATATGCTTCTGCGCCGGCAGATTTTGAGTCATACATATTAATCGGTAAACCATGACTTGGAGATTCCGCTAGTCGTACATTTCTTGGAATTATCGAATTGTATATTTTTTGATCCAAATTACCTCTAACATTTTCAACCACTTCTAATGATAAATTTGTTCTAGCATCAAACATTGTAAAAACAACACCCTCTATTTCTAATGAAGGATTTAGACGTTGTTTTACAAGATTTATAGTATGTATTAGCTGAGACAACCCTTCTAATGCATAAAATTCACATTGAATAGGTACTAGAACAGAATCAGCAGTTGTCATTGCATTTACTGTTAATGTATTTAATGATGGCGGGCAATCTATTATTATAAAGTCAAACTCCTCTTTAATTTGCTCAACACTTTTTTTCAGTATAAATTCTCTGTCTTCAACACCAATTAATTCTATTTCTGCTCCTGCTAAATTAACATTGGATGGAAGTACGTACAAATTTTCAACGACACTTTTAACCATACAATCTCTAATAGAGCATTCGCCCAAAACTAATTGATACACTGTATCCTCTAGTTCACTCTTATTTAAACCTAATCCACTAGTTGTGTTTCCTTGTGGGTCAATATCAATCGTAAGCACTTTCATACCCTTCTCTGCTAGGCAAGCAGACAAGTTAATTGCTGTTGTTGTTTTTCCCACTCCGCCTTTTTGATTTGCTACTGCTATTGTTCTTCCCATACTTACTCCTATGCATGTTTCATACCATAATAGTACTATCATGTCTTTTAAAGAATATAGTAATTTATATACTACATGTCTATTTTAGACTTTTCTGTTTTAAAATAATTATATCATGATATCAATTAGATATCTATAGCTACTATATATTATTTTTAGGAATTTAGTTGACAAGATGAGTATTATACTAATAAATTTTACCTATTACAACTTTAATTCAATATTTCTTTAGATTTATCTATTAAGTAAGTGTAATCTTTCGCATACCTGAGTTCTAATTAATCTTTATGACGAATATTTACTTTATTATAAATATATTCTTACAGCAACACGCAATTCATTACTTATATAGAAGCTTTCTTTCAATTTATTATTTAATAGAAATCTGTAGTTTTTTACTTGAAATTAAATGTAACTATTATATGAATTAGCTTGTCTTATCAATAATCACTATTATCATCTAATAAAATCTCCCTTATTTAACTTTGAACTTTATTTAAAATAATATAACATTCTATATTGAAAATCATATAACTTCTACATTTAAACTATTTAGTATTCAACATTAAAAACTATATGCCATTCTACACTGATGATTATATGTTTTCTACATTACAAACTATTTAGCATTTCAAATTAAACCTATATAACATTCTACATTTTAACCCATATAATATTTCCATTAAAAATAATAGGGAATGTTTCACGTGAAACATTCCCTTCCTATTAAAATAAGTCTACAAAATTATTCTTAATTGCATAAACTGCTGCCTGTGTTCGATCAAATACTCCAATTTTCTTAAAAATATTTGATACATGATTTTTAACCGTTTTCTCACTTATAGATAACTTGTATGCAATTTCTTTATTAAATAAACCTTCTGCTAATAACTTTAAAACCTCAACTTCTCTTCTTGTAAGGATTTCATCATCATTTTGTTTATTTATTTTTTCAAGGCGATCTTTCATTAACGGTGTTAACGATGGTTCTATATATGTCTCCCCTTCATATACAGCCATAATAGCTTTCTTTAATACAGATGAATCTGAATCCTTTAGTACGTATCCATCCACTCCGATTTCAACCGCTTTTAATAAGTATTCAATTTCGTTATGAATCGTTAATATTAGGACTTTAATTTTATTTTGATTTTGTCTTAAAACCTGTAATGTTTGTATTCCATTCATATTTGGCATATTAATATCAAGTAATACAACGTCTGGTTTTAACTTATTGATCATATCTAGACACTGAATTCCATCATCTGCTTGTCCTATAACCTCTATATCTCCCTGAAGTTCAAGTAATTGTTTTAAACCTTCCCTTACCATTAAATGATCATCTGCAATTATAATCTTAATTACACTCATTTGGTATGCTCCTCCTCATTATTACAGTATGGTACTACAATTTTAATCTTTGTTCCTTGATGTATCTTTGAATCTATACAGATCTCACCATTTAATAGTTTAACTCTTTCTTTCATAATGGACAAACCAAAATTTCTACTATTACAGTTTTTATCATTCATGACAGAGTTTATATCAAATCCATTACCATCATCGTTAATTTCTAATTGTAGTTTATCCACAAAATATGTTAGATTAATTTTAATTGTAGCGGCATTTGCGTGTTTCACTACATTATTACAAGCCTCTTGAATAATACGATATAACGTCAAATTTATTATTGAAGGTATGCCACATACTTCTTTATTTGCAACTAAAAATGTTTGCACAGAAGTTTTGCTTTTTATATCTTCTAATAATGCCTCAATCGTTGGTACTAATCCAAGGTCATTTAAAGACATTGGACGTAAATCATATATAATAGCTCGCATTTCATTAATCGTGGTTCGTAATACTTCTATCATTGAAACTAATTCAAGCTTTATACGTATCGGATCAATATCAATTAATTTCGTACATAATTCTGCTTTATGAACTAATGCAGTTAAGTTTTGAACTGTATAATCATGTAGATCTCTAGCGATTCGATTTCGCTCTAGCTCTTGAGCATCAATGACAATATTACCAATTTTTCCTGCTGAACATGTATTCTCAATTTTTGTATCATTGCTAGTCTCATGCTCATTGGGTGTAGATATATTTAACTCTTGTAAACCATCTTTTCTTTCATCAATGACTTCTTCAAGTACTTTATAATTTTCTAATTCCCCCCTCTCTTCTTCAATTAATATATTAAGCTTTGCTATTCTATCATTATAATCTCTGATTTTTTCAAGCAATTTACACTCTGTCTGATTCATTGCTTCACGAGAATAAGGTGAGAATAACGAAAGGTTTACATCTTTATTTTCTTTTTCTTTTTCCAATAATTTACTTATTTCTATTAATTCCTGATTTATCTTATCAAGTTCTTCTTTATGCTCTAAGAATTGTTCTTCTAATAATCTTTTCTTCCCAAAAATGAATTTTTTTGCAACTTCCAGATTATCATTTATATTCTTAGTGTTGTTAATTTTAACTTCCATTAAGTAAATCTCCAATATTAATTAATAATAATATATATCGACATAAACTTCAAAGAATTTATACAAAATACAATATTATTACATATTTATGCATTTTTGCAATTTTCCACTACACTATTTGAACTAATTAACATCTTTAAGTGTTTTTTTCCTAAATCGATATATTCTGTTCCACAACTTATAAAACCCATCTTCTCATAAAATCCGATTGCATGAGTCTGAGCACCGACATACACCTCGTTTGCTCCAAGTGTGAATGCCTTATTAATTAACATCTTCACTATCATTTCTCCGTATTGCTTTTCTCTTTCTTCTGGCAATACTGCAATCCTTCCAATTTTAAAATTATTCTCCTTATCACAAATCAATCTTCCTGTTGCAATTGCTTTCATCGTTTCCTTTAAATCCAAAGATTCTTCCACTTTATAGACCACTGCAAAATATGCTTGATTATCATACTCATCCCTTTCAAGCAATTCCGGAATCTTTTGTTCTTCTTGAAAAACTTTTTGACGGATATAATACACATCCGTTAAATCATCTTGATTTGTTTTCATTTTTCCCTTAATGTACATATAATTCCCCTTATAATTTATATTGATTTTGTTATATAGTTATATTTTCACATATAAGTTTAATATTGTCAAAGCACTTTTGCATAAAATAAGACTATTGAAATAATTTTACCCTGCTGCCAATCGTATTTCTTCATATAACAAACTTTTGAAAACATGAGAAATAAGTGAACCAGTAAAATGTTTTATTTCAATAGTCTATTTTTTTCTATATCGTTTTAATTAATGGAGCTTTTAAAGGCTTCCCTCCACCTCTTGGATATTGAGAAGGGGTCTCTTTTACCTTATTAATCACTACTAACGTACGCTCTACATCAGTATTTGGTAATAGAAAGCTTTCTTCTAAAACTAACTTTCCACCTAATAATTGAATCGCATTCTTAGCTTCTTCCAATTCTTCTTTAATTTTACCCGATTTATACGGTATAAAATAACCAGATTTCTTTACAAATGGTATACAGAACTCGCTTAAGGATACTAATCTTGCCACTGCTCTTGAAACACAGAGATCAAATGTTTCTCGATACTCTTTATTTCTTCCTAACTCTTCTGCTCTTCCATGAATTGCTTTTATATCTTTTAAATCAAGTGTAGTAATAACTTCATTTAAAAATTTAATTCTTTTATTTAAAGAATCCATCAATACAATTTCTAAATTTGGGTAAGCAATCTTTAGAGGGATTCCAGGGAATCCAGCTCCAGTTCCCATATCTAAAACTCTCTTTTTATCTTCAGGATTCCAAACCTTAGATATTACTAAACTATCTAAAAAATGTTTTACTAAAACCTCTTCATAATCTGTAATTGCTGTTAAATTCATGAAGGAGTTCCATTCAATTAATAGTTCATAATACTTCTCAAACTGTTCTAACTGATATTCAGATAAATGAATATTCAATTCTTCTAATCCCTTAAGAAATATTTCGTTATTTCTCATATATTCCTCTTTCTTAAATAGCTTCTCGTTAAAATTTATTATATCTAATACTTTACTAAGAAACTAATTTATTTTCTTCTTAACTGTTCTAAATACACAAGTAATACAGAAATATCAGCAGGTGATACTCCAGAAATTCTTGATGCCTGTCCAACGGATAAAGGACGAATTTGTGATAATTTTTGTCTTGCTTCAATTCGTAGAGAAGGAACATCTTGATAATTTAAATCTTCTGGAATTCTCTTACCTTCAAGTTTTCTAAATTGATCTACCTGATGCATCTGTCTCTTTATATATCCATCATACTTAATATTTATATTCACCTGTTCGATGACATCATCCGGAATTTCAACTCTTTCCTTATCAAGTGGAGCTATCATCTCATACGTAAGCTCAGGTCTTCTTACAAGCTCTGCTAATGTAGTACCTGTCTTTAATGTTGTTGTTCCAAGGCTTTCTAGAATCTCTTGAACCTCTTTTGCTGCTCCGATTGGTGTATTTTCTAAACGTTCCATTTCTTTATTGATCATTTCTTGCTTCATCAAATACTTTTGATATCTCTCTTCATCAATCAGACCAACTTCATAACCAATCTTAGTTAATCTTAAATCAGCATTATCCTGTCTTAATATTAAGCGGTATTCTGCTCTTGAAGTCATCATACGATATGGTTCATGTGTTTCCTTTGTTACAAGATCATCAATTAATACTCCAATATAAGCCTGGGAACGATCTAAAATTACTGGTTCTCTATCAAGAAGCTTCATTGCTGCATTAATACCAGCAATTAAACCTTGAGCTGCTGCCTCTTCATAACCAGAACTTCCATTAAACTGACCGCCACTAAATAAGCCCTCAATATTTTTAAACTCTAAGCTTGGTTTTAATTGCATTGGATTGATGCAATCGTATTCAATTGCATATGCATTTCTAACAATATTCGCATTCTCAAGGCCTGGAACTGAACGATACATTCTAATTTGAACATCTTCAGGTAAACTACTAGACATACCTGAAATATACATCTCATTTGTATAATTTCCTTCTGGTTCAATAAATACCTGATGCCTATTTTTATCTGCAAATTTTACTACTTTATCTTCAATTGAAGGGCAGTATCTAGGTCCTGTTCCCTTAATACTTCCTGAATATAGTGGTGAACGATCAATATTCTCCATTATGATTTTATGTGTTTCTTCATTGGTATAAGTTAACCAGCAAGAAACTTGATCTTTCATAATATCTTCTGGACGATTTGTAAATGAAAATGGAACTACTTTCTCATCACCAAATTGCTCTTCCATTTTTGAAAAATCAATACTTCTTTTATCAATTCTTGCAGGGGTACCTGTCTTAAAGCGATACATTTCAATTCCCAAATCAATAAGAGATTGTGTTAAGTGGTTTGCTGATGGTAAACCGTTTGGTCCAGTATAATTGCTAACTTCACCATAAATACATCTTGCGTTTAGATAAACACCGGTACAAAGAATTACTGCTTTACAAGGGTGAATACCACCAGAGTACATCTTAACACCTGTAACCTTATTATTCTCTGTTAATATCTCAGTTATTTCTGCTTGTTTTAGTGTTAGGTTTTCAGTATTTTCAACTACTTTACGCATTGCTGTACTGTAATCTTGCTTATCTGCCTGGGCTCTAAGTGAGTGTACTGCAGGACCTTTCGATTGATTCAACATTTTAGATTGAATATATGTCTTATCAATATTCTTCCCCATTTCTCCACCTAATGCGTCAATTTCTCGCACTAGATGGCCTTTTGAAGTACCTCCTATATTCGGATTACATGGCATTAATGCAATACTATCCATGCTTACCGTAAACATAATTGTCTTTAATCCAAGTCTTGCGCATGCTAAAGCTGCCTCACATCCAGCATGACCAGCTCCAACTACTGCAACATCATAGCTATCATATATATAAGCCATCCTCTAATCCTCTTTTCTAATAACTGCAATTCATTATTTCCCCATACAAAATTCTTTGAATATTGTATTAATTAAATCCTCATCTACTGACTCACCAATGATACTTCCTAGTACCTCATAGCTGTTCATAAGGTCAATAGAATAAAAGTCTTCTGGCATATTTGCTTCTATACTTTGTAATACTTGATTTAAGCTATCAAGAGCATCTTGTAATGCTGCTTTTTGTCTAACATTGGTTATATAAACCTCATCATTAAACTGTAGTTTTCCATTAAAAAACATCTCTTGAATTTCATTTTTCATAAGATCAAAGCCAGTCTCTTCTTTTGCAGAAACACGGATTACTTTCTTTCCCGTTTTTTGTTCAATTTCTGATTCTGATACCTTAGAAGATAAGTCACTTTTATTCAACAGAACAATTGCTTTCCTATCTTTAATAAAATCTATAATTTCTTCATCATTCTCATCTAATTCAATGGATGCATCTACCACATAGATGATTAAATCGGCATTCTTACCTATGTTCATTGCTTTTTCAACACCGATTTTTTCAACAACATCTTTTGTATCTCGTATTCCAGCCGTATCAAATACATTTAAACAAATTCCATCCAGTGATATCGTTTCTTCTAAAACATCCCTTGTTGTTCCAGCAATATCAGTAACAATTGCTTTTTCCTCACCAACTAATAAATTCATTAATGAGGATTTACCCGCATTTGGTTTTCCTAAGATTACTGTTTTAATTCCTTCTTTTATTAATCTACCATTATCCGCTGACTTTAATAATTGCTCAATCTCTTTACAATTGCTTCTTACATGCTCCTCTAATGTCTCACTAAAACCATCCAAACTCATATGTTCAGGATCATCAAGGGCTGCCTCTATAAAAGCAACATCATGTAATATATTATCTCTAATTACTTTTATACGATTTAAAACATTTCCTTTTAATTGGTTGATTGAGTTTTCCAAAGCCATAGTATTTTTAGCATGTATAATATCTATAACTGCTTCCGCTTGAGATAAATCAATACGTCCATTTAAAAATGCTCGTTTTGTAAACTCTCCAGGTTCTGCTGGTCTTGCACCATATTTTATTACAGTTTCAAGTACTCGTTTCGTTACTGTAATTCCACCATGACAATCTATTTCAATACAATCTTCTTTTGTATAACTTTTTGGAGCTTTCATAAGAACTACCATGACTTCATCAATAATATCTTCGTTATCAACGATATATCCATAGTGTACTGTATGTGTGTCCATAGAAGATAGTTTTTTATTTCCACCTTTTGATTTATAAATCTTATCTATAATTGTAAATGCTTGATCACCACTAATACGAACTATGCTAATTCCAGCATTACTCATTCCAGTTGCAATCGCAGCAATAGTATCCGATTTCATCATAAAACCTTGCCTTTCAAATTGATGACCTGTTTAAAGTTATATAAAACCTATTAACATTGTATTTTTAATTGTAACTATTCAGTAGGTAGTTTCCCGCGAGGTGTTTTGCACGTATTCTATGGAAAATCCCGAGAATAGCTTGCGCAAAATCACATGCATTTTGTGATTTGTGTGCATCTTGTGACTAAGAAGGACGTAGTCCTGAATCGTTACCTTTAATTTAAGATAGGGCTGTTGCATAAGTCCTTCCTGACTCACATAACAGCCCTTCCCTCTATTTAGTTAATCCTCAGCTTTAGTATCTTTATCGACGAAAGTAACTGCTTCTGCATTCGCTTTCGCTGCAGCTTTTGATTCTAAATATGCAGCATAGTCTTTTTTATAGTCATCACTATAATCTTTACTATTGCCACCGTACTTTTTATGAAACTCATTTTTGTTGTATTTTTTATTATAGTTATTACCTAATTTACTTGAGTTGTTAGGTTTATTTGAACTATACTCTTTTGAGTTATAAGCTCTGGAGTTATTCGTTTTTGGGTTAAAAACTCCCTTTTTAAGTGTAATAACTACCTTTCTGTAAGGTTCTTCCCCTTCGCTATGTGTTTCCACATATTTATCATTCTGTAATGCAGAATGAATAATTCTTCTTTCATAAGGATTCATTGGCTCTAATGATACAGTCTTATGAGTTTTCTTAACCTTCATAGCTATGTTCTTCGCTAAATTCTCTAAGGTCTCTTTTCTTCTTTCTCTATAATTCTCTGTATCTAATTTGACCTTTAAGTATCCCTCACTATTTTTATTAATAACAAGACTGGTTAAATATTGAAGGGAATCTAATGTTTGTCCTCTTTTACCAATTAGAACACCCATATCATTTCCAACAACATTAATCGTAACATTATCCTCTTCCTTCTCATAAGTTACTTCTGCTCTAGCGTCAATATTCATTGCTTTAAAAACTTTATCTAAGAATGTTTTAGCAGCTAACTCAACACTGTACTTAATCTTAATACGTATTTTCGCTGGTCTACTAAACATTCCAAGTAAGCCTTTTGATTCTTTTTCAACAACTTCATATTCCACATTATCAATCGAAGTTCCTAATTGAATTATGGCTTCTGTTAATGCATCATCTACTGTTTTACCAGTAAACTCTTTCCAATCTTCCATTATTATTTGTCCCCCTTATCACTATTCCTTTTCTTAAGGATATTAGCATTAGCGGCAATACTGCTAGAACTGTAGGATACCTCACTCTTTTTATATTTGGAAGCTTCTTTACTTATCGTACTATTCGTTGAGGAAGTATTCGTAGATTTAATATCTAAAGTTTTCGTAGATGTCTTAGCTACTCCTGCCATTGTATTTCCTGTAGCAATTCCCATCTTTTCTTTTTTCTTTGCAGACTTTGCAACATTCTTTTCAATCATTTCATCAAGATCCATATTATCCATATATTTATTGATGAAAAATTGTTGACCTATTTGGAATACGCTACCTGCTACCCAGTAAATACCTACACCAATTGGTAGGAAAGTACAAAAAATACCTGATACAATTGGCATCACCGTATTCATTGTTTTTAAACTCTGAGCTGCTGGATTGTCTATATCATTTCCCTTATTTGTAGGTGTACTTGCAGTACTTAATTTAGTAACTAACCATTGAGATAACGCGGACAAAATAGGTATTAAGATACCTGGAAATGTATATCCTGGTGCATCTAAAATGTTTAAATTACCAAGGAATTTATTCACATGAATAATATCATCAATATTTCCTTGAACGGAACTAACAATCGTTTTAAACCCGTCAAAGTTCATGAATGCGTTCCAGTTTCCTGTATTAAAATTACCAAATATATCGATTAATTGTTTTGTAGTAAAATCACTATTAGCAATAACATTAGCTACTGGATGTGCCTCTATAAAGCCTTTAAAAACAGTTTCATAAGATGGTAAACTTTGAACTGCTAAAGCAACTCCTTCGTACATGCTATAAACATCATTAACATATGCTGGTATCTTATAGATTACACGATATAACGCAAATAAAATTGGAAGAGAAATTAAAAGTGGTAAGCAACCAGCCATAGGGCTTGTCCCGTACTTCTCATAAACCTCTTGCATTTCTAATTGCTGTCTTCTCATGGACTCTTGGTCTTTTTTCCCTTTATATTTTGCCTGAATTTTTGTTAATTCAGGATTCATTTTCGCTGATAACTTTGCTCCCTTTTGTTGTTTGATTGTAAGAGGCAACATTAACATCTTTGTAACAAAAGTAAATAAAATAATACACAATGCAATATTTTCTACCTGAAATAATGATAGAAATTCATAGATTGCATTTAAAATTTTCCCCATTACCCATGCAAATGGACCTAAAAATCCTGTCTGCTGTGTTAAAAACAGTAAATCCAACTGATTTTCCTCCTTAATGCCACCTAGAATTGTAGGTACTATAAAAAAGCCATCCTATGGAACGGGATCAAATCCTCCCTTATGAAATGGATGACACTTTAATATTCTTCTTATGGCTAGATATGTTCCTTTAATAGCGCCATACTTTTCCAAAGCCTCAAGCGCATATTGAGAGCAAGTTGGCGTAAAATTACAAGTAGGTGTTCTCTTTAAAGGAGACAAATACTTTCGATAAAATTTAACTAAACTAATTAATAACCGTTTCATTCTGATATTATCATCTTTTCTACTATAATTCGATGCAATTTTGCTAAGTGTAATACGGCACTATTTATTTCTTCATATCCTTTTCCCTTAGCACTAGCTCTTGCAATTACAACTATGTCTAAACCACTATTAAACATAGAATCATTCAAACGATAACTTTCTCTAATAAGCCTAGTAATACGGTGTCTAACTACACTATTCCCTACCTTTTTACTTACAGAAATTCCATAACGATTTTCCATTAAATCGTTTTTCATAACATACATTATCAAATACTTATTCGCGTAAGACTTACCTTTTCTGTAAACAACGCCATACTCATTACTGTTTTTTAATGATTTTATCAATGATAAAACTCCTAATTATATAAATTATCAAACTTATTGTTATAGAAGAATATTAGACAGTTGTTTTATTTCGATCCAATTATTACTTATATATAATAGGAAAAAGTATCTTGTACTTAAATAAAACTTTATACTGTCCATTCTTCAAGAAAAGGTCACATTGAATGCGACCTATGCTGATAATTTATGTCTACCTTTTGCTCTTCTAGCTGCTAATACTTTTCTTCCGTTAGCAGTACTCATTCTAGATCTGAAACCATGAACTTTTGCTCTAGATCTTTTTTTAGGTTGATATGTCATTTTCATTGAACTACACCTCCTTTGATTGTAACCAATATATATGGTAAGCCTATTTCCTCTATTTTAAATAGCATTACTATTATAGTAGGAAAGCAAACTCTCGTCAAGTAATTATTTACTTTTTTAATTTTTATAAGAATAACTTTTTACTTATCCTCATATATTTCACATTTTTTCTTAGTTTATGCACATATGTGGGTAAATAATCCCCACTTATCCACAAAAAGTGGATGAATTGTGGATAACTTTGTTCATTTGTGTTAATTATTAATACTGTTGATAAAATTATACGCCTTTTAAAGCAATTTGTCTACGTTGATAATATTAACATTATTATTAACATGATGTGTATATTCTAGTTGAAAATGTGTATAACTTCGCCAAAAATGCAAAAGTTATGTTCATGAAATGATATTAGTCATTGAAATATTAACAGTTATGTTATATATTATATGTGTATGGATTTTTATAGTGGTAGTTAAGATATTCACTTTGCGCAATTTTTCTTCCACATTCAATTACCCCGTAGTAATATTTTTATTGGATAACATTAAAGCAAAGCTTTCAAAAGTTTTATCAATATGAATTCCATATGAAATATTCATACACATATTTAGAAAGGCACGGTTTTTTTATGAAGGGCTTAATTCAAGAAAAATGGAGTGAAATACTAGAATATCTTAAAATTGAATATAATGTAACTGAAGTTTCATTCAAAACGTGGTTACTACCTTTACAGGTTTATGATGTTAAAGATAATGTAATTAAGTTATCTGTGGATGATTCCAAAATCGGAGCGAATAGTTTGGATTTTATTAAAAACAAATACTCCTTATTTTTAAAAACAGCAATTGCTGAAGTTGTTAATAAAGATTTTGAAATTGATTTTATCTTACTCAGTCAAACAAAAAGTGAGGAAAAATCCACATCATCAACTACAAAAGTGAAAAATGAAAGTCTTTCTTATTTAAATCCAAGATATACATTTGACACTTTCGTTGTTGGTGCGAATAACAACTTAGCTCATGCAGCTTCGTTAGCAGTAGCGGAATCACCAGCTGAAATTTACAATCCGCTGTTTATTTATGGAGGCGTTGGACTTGGAAAAACTCACTTAATGCACTCCATTGCACATTATATTTTAGATCAAAATCCTAATTCAAAGGTTTTATATGTTACAAGTGAGAAATTTACGAATGAATTAATCGAATCCATCCGTAATGCGGATTCCACACCAACCGAGTTTCGTGAGAAATATAGAAATATTGACGTTTTACTAATAGATGATATTCAATTTATTATAGGTAAGGAAAGAACTCAAGAAGAATTCTTCCATACCTTTAATACTTTGCACGAATCTAAAAAACAGATCATTATTTCATCAGATAAACCACCAAAAGATATTCTAACATTAGAAGAGCGATTAAGATCACGTTTCGAATGGGGATTAACCGTTGATATTCAATCTCCAGATTATGAGACAAGAATGGCTATTTTAAAGAAAAAAGAAGAGTTGGATGGCTTAACTATCGATGACGAAGTTATGAAATACATTGCTTCTAATATAAAATCCAATATACGTGAATTAGAGGGCGCTTTAACTAAAATAGTTGCATTATCTCGTCTAAAGAAAAAAGAGGTAGATGTTATTTTAGCGGAAGAAGCCTTAAAAGACTTAATATCTCCAGATAACAAAAAGACTGTAACCCTTGATTTAATCGTTGATGTTGTTGCCGAACACTTTGGGACAACCCCTCAGGAAATCTACTCCGATAATAGAAGCCGTAATATTGCTTACCCTAGACAAGTATCTATGTACTTATGCCGTAAGCTAACATCACTATCATTTACGGATATCGGAAAAATGATGGGAAAACGAGATCATTCTACTGTATTACATGGTTGTAATAAAATAGAAAAGGATTTAAAAAAGGATGTTACATTTCAAAATACGATGGATGTACTAATTAAGAAGATAAACCCGCAATAGTTTTATTGTGGTTTATTTTCGTTTGCCTATATATTATATATAGAAGAAACTCATGTAGTTTTATCAACAATGAAAAGTGTACACTTTGTGGTTTGTATGTTAATAGGCTTTTGATAACTTATTTTCACCCCATTTACCATAAAATGTATACTTTAACATCTTGATAACTATTCACATACTTATAAATTCTATAAACCAATTGTGTATATAGGTTTGAGACACTTATGCACAAATTCACAACCCCTATTACTATTACTAACATAAATATTTATTATTTATATATGCAAATTTCTCGAAGGGAGTTATACACAATATGAAAATCAAATGTCAAAAGTCCGATTTGTTGAATAGTGTTAATATTGTTTTAAAGGCAATTCCTGCCAAATCAACAATGCCAATCTTAGAATGTATGGTGATTAATGTAAGTGAATCAACTATTAAACTAATTGGTAATGATATGGAACTTGGTATTGAAACAATTGTTAAAGGTGAAATTTTAAGTTCAGGAACAATAGCAATAAACGCTAAGGTTTTTTCTGAGATAATTAGAAAGCTCCCTGATAACGAAGTAACTATTGATACAGATAGTAATTATATGGCTACAATAACATGTGAAAAATCTAAGTTTACGATATCTGGAAAATCAGCAGATGAATTTCCTGTTTTACCTAAGATTGAAAAAAGATCTGCTTTAACAATTTCTCAATTTTCATTGAAAGAAGTGATACGTCAGACAGTCTTTTCTATTTCGGATAATGAAAGTAATAAGATTATGACTGGTGAACTTTTTGAAATTAATGAAAATGAAATGAAAGTCGTTTCCTTGGATGGTCATAGAATATCAATTCGTAAAATTGAGTTAAAAGAAGCATTTGAACCAACTAAGGTTATTGTTCCAGGAAAAACTTTAATCGAAGTAAGTAAAATTTTATCAGGTGAGATATCAGATGAGGTATCTATTTACTTTACTGAAAAGCACATTTTATTTGAATTTGATGATACATTGGTATTATCTCGCTTAATCGAAGGTGAATATTTCAAAATTAACCAGATGCTTTCAGCAGATTATGAAACAAAAGTAACAATTAATAAAAAAGAATTTTTAAGTTGTATCGATCGTGCAACACTTTTGATAAAAGAAACAGAGAAAAAACCTATCATTGTTGGTATCAATGATGGAACCATGGAATTAAAAATCAATTCTACGATTGGATCCATGGATGAAGAAATTGATATCACCAAAGAAGGAAAAGATATTTTAATTGGTTTTAATCCAAAATTTTTAATCGATGCTTTAAGAGTTATTGATGATGAGGAAATAACAATTTATTTAATAAATCCAAAAGCACCATGTTACATTAAGGACAAGGATGAGACCTATATTTATTTAATTTTACCAGTAAATTTTAACGCTGCCGCTCATTAGGCAAAAGGATGGTTCGATGGAAAGAATTGTATTACGAGAAGAATTTATTAAACTTGGACAAGCTTTAAAAGCTGCAGGTTTTGTGGATTCAGGTGTAGAAAGTAAAGAAGTTATACTCGATGGATTAGTAAAAGTGAATGGCCAAGTTGAATATCAAAGAGGCAAAAAATTACATGCCGGTGATATAGTAGAATATAACAATGACAAAATTGAAATTGTCAATTCCTAATTTTTGTGGTATTGTATTAATCAAAACTAAAGATTGTGGATAACTAAGGTACAAATTTAAAAATTATCCAGATTTGTATACTTCTTTTTGTTGTACAAATTTTTAATTTGTGCAAAGTTTTGACCTATAAATTTAAAATAAATTAGAATAGTTGGTGTAGGGATGTTTGTTAAATCTCTTGAATTGAATAATTTTAGAAACTATAATGATTTATCTATCGAATTATCTGAAAATACTAATATTTTTTATGGTGATAATGCGCAAGGAAAAACAAATATTTTAGAGGCAATTTATTTAGCTTCGACGACAAAATCACATAAAGGTAGCAAAGATAGAGAGATTATTAAACTTGACAAAGACGAATCCCATATAAGAATGATCTTATCAAGAGATGGTATTGATCATCGTATTGACATGCATTTGAAAAAAAATAAACCAAAAGGGGTAGCAATTGACGGTTTACCAATAAAAAAATCTGCGGATTTGTTTGGAATTGTCAATGTGGTATCCTTTTCTCCAGAGGATTTATCAATAATAAAGAGTGGCCCAAGTGAGAGAAGAAGGTTTATTGATATGGAGTTGTGCCAACTGGATAAAATTTACTTGCATAATTTGATAAATTACAACAAGGTTTTAAACCAAAGGAATAATTTGTTAAAGCAGCTTGTTTTTAAACAAAATTTATTGGATACAATCTATGTGTGGGATGAACAATTAATTACTTTTGGAAAGAAATTAATTGAAACACGAGAATTATTTATAAAAAAGTTAAATGAAATAGTCGTTGAGATACATAAAAAGTTAAGTTCTGGAAAAGAAACACTAACTGTATCTTATGAACCAAATGTATCTTTTGATGACTTTAGTAATAAACTTCAGACATCTCTTCAACGAGATATTGCACTTAAAGTTACAAACTATGGACCACATAGAGATGACTTGAGTTTTAAAATAAATGATGTGGATATTAGAAAGTTCGGTTCACAAGGACAGCAAAGGACTTCAGCATTGTCCTTAAAACTTGCAGAAATAGAAATGGTAAAAAATACCATTAACGATAATCCTATTTTACTGTTGGATGATGTGTTATCTGAGCTTGATAGAAACAGACAAACAGAATTGCTTAGCAGTATAGATAATATACAAACTATAGTTACTTGTACTGGAATGGAGGAATTTGTAAACAGCAGAATTCAAACAGAAAAAGTATTTCAAGTAACAAATGGTACAGTGAAGGAGCAAATAGATATTTGCGGTAAGAAAGCAGGAGGATAGATATGAGCAAAGATTACGGAGCTGATCAAATACAGATACTGGAAGGATTGGAAGCAGTTAGAAAAAGACCTGGTATGTACATTGGTAGCACATCAAGTAGGGGATTGCACCACTTGGTTTATGAAATTGTTGACAATGCAGTAGATGAAGCGTTGGCAGGATATTGCGATACAATCGACATATCTATCAATCCAGATAATTCCATTACCGTAATTGATAATGGTCGTGGTATTCCAGTAGAAATCAATAAAAAGAAAGGTATTTCTACGGTTGAAGTTGTTTTTACAATTTTGCATGCAGGCGGAAAATTTGGCGGTGGAGGTTACAAGGTTTCTGGAGGTTTGCATGGTGTAGGTGCATCTGTTGTTAATGCATTATCCGAATGGCTTGAGGTAGTTGTTGAAGTTGATGGAAAAATGTACAAACAAAGATATGAAAAGGGAAAAGTTATAACTCCACTGGAGGTTATTGGTACTTCTGATAGAACTGGAACTACGGTAACTTTTTTACCTGATAGCACAATTTTTGAAGAAACAATTTACGAGTATGATATTTTAAAGCAACGTTTAAGAGAAATGGCTTTTCTTACAAAGGGCTTAAAAATTATTCTTAGAGATAAGCGAGAAGAAGAAGAGGTTGTAAAAGATTTCCACTACGAAGGTGGTATTAAGGAATATGTTGAGTACTTAAACAAGCACAAAGAAAAACTTTATCAAGATATTATTTACTGTGAAGGTACAAAGGATAAAGTTTATGTTGAAGTAGCTATGCAACACAATGACTCTTATAGCGAAAATTGCTATAGTTTTGTAAATAATATTACAACACCTGAAGGTGGTACTCATTATACAGGTTTTAAAAATGCACTTACAAAAACTTTTAATGATTATGCAAGAAAAATGAAATTGTTAAAAGATAATGAGCCAAATCTTTCTGGTGAAGATATTAGAGAAGGACTTACTGCAATCATTAGTATTAAATTACCTGAGCCTCAGTTTGAAGGACAGACCAAGCAAAAATTGGGAAATAGTGAGGCTAGAGGTGCAGTTGATGGAATCGTTAGTGAGCAATTAACCTATTTTCTTGAACAAAATCCAGCAGTTGCGAAAACAATTTTAGAAAAATCCATTTTAGCACAACGTGCTAGAGATGCAGCGAGAAAAGCTAGGGATCTTACTAGAAGAAAAACTGCCCTTGAAGGAATGAGTTTACCAGGAAAATTGGCGGATTGTTCAGATAAAGACCCAAAAAATTGTGAAATCTATATCGTTGAGGGGGATTCTGCGGGTGGATCTGCAAAAACTGCTAGATCAAGAGCAACTCAGGCAATTCTACCTTTACGTGGAAAAATTTTAAATGTTGAGAAATCAAGACTTGATAAAATTTTAGTCAACAATGAAATAAAAGCAATGATTACTGCATTTGGAACAGGAATTTCAGATGACTTTGATATTTCTAAATTGCGTTATCATAAAATTATTATTATGACGGATGCCGATGTTGATGGTGCTCATATTAGTACTTTGCTTTTAACATTTTTATACAGATTCATGCCTGAATTGATTCGTCAAGGCTATGTATACCTTGCACAGCCACCACTTTACAAGTTAGAGAAGAACAAGCAAACTTGGTATGCATACAGTGATGAAGAACTTAACAAGATTTTAGAAGAAGTTGGAAGAGATCAAAATAATAAAATCCAACGTTACAAAGGTCTTGGAGAGATGGATGCAGAACAGTTATGGGATACAACTATGGATCCAGAACATAGAGTTCTTTTAAGAGTAACGATTGATGAAGAAACTTCGTCTGAAGTTGACATGACATTTACAACACTAATGGGTGATAACGTTGAACCTAGACGTGAATTTATTGAAGCAAATGCAAAATATGTTAAGAACCTAGACATCTAGTGATAACCTTATAACGAAATGTTTCGCTTGGGTAAAACTAAAACATTTTAGAAAAAGGTAAAATAAAAATATAAAGAACTCAGATGTTTAGAAAAATATAAAATATTTTAGTTTTACTTAAAACGATAAAACAACGGAGGAAATAAAATGGACGAGAATATCTTTGACAAGGTGCATGATGTCGACCTTAAAAAGACAATGGAAACATCCTATATCGATTATGCCATGTCAGTTATTGCAGCCAGAGCACTCCCTGATGTAAGAGATGGATTAAAACCGGTACAGAGAAGAATCTTATATGCAATGATAGAGCTTAATAATGGACCAGATAAACCTCACCGTAAATGCGCACGTATCGTCGGTGATGCAATGGGTAAATTTCACCCTCATGGTGATAGCTCTATTTATGGCGCTTTAGTTAATCTTGCACAGGAATGGTCTACCAGATATCCATTAGTGGATGGACATGGAAATTTTGGTTCTGTGGATGGTGATGGCGCTGCTGCTATGCGTTATACCGAAGCAAGACTTAGTAAAATATCCATGGAGATGCTATCTGACATCAATAAAGATACAGTTGATTTCTCTCCAAACTTTGATGAAACTGAAAAAGAACCAGTAGTATTACCTTCAAGATTCCCAAATCTATTAGTGAATGGTACTTCCGGAATTGCAGTTGGTATGGCAACCAATATACCTCCTCATAACATGAGAGAGATTATTAATGCCGTAATAAAAATTATTGATAATAAAGTTTTAGGTCAAGAAACAAGCATTGAAGAATTACTTGAAATAGTTAAAGGACCGGACTTCCCAACTGGTGGTATCATCCTAGGTACAAGAGGAATTGATGAAGCATACCGTACTGGTAGAGGTAAAATAAGAGTCCGTGCAGTTACAGATATTGAGCCAATGCAAAATGGTAAGAACCGAATTGTCGTAACTGAATTACCATACATGGTAAATAAAGCTAGGCTTATAGAAAAAATTGCGGACTTAGTAAGAGATAAAAAAATTGATGGCATTACAGAGTTAAGAGATGAGTCTGATCGTCAAGGTATGAGAATTTGTATTGAGCTAAGACGTGATGTAAATGCAAATGTAATATTGAATCAATTATATAAACATACGCAACTTCAAGATACCTTTGGCGTAATTATGCTTGCCTTAGTAGATAAGCAACCAAAAGTATTGTCACTTCCTGAAATGTTAGGATATTATCTAAAACATCAAGAAGAGGTTGTTACAAGAAGAACAATTTATGACTTAAACAAGGCACAGGAAAGAGCTCATATATTACAAGGTCTTTTAATAGCACTTGATAATATTGACGAAGTAATTCATATTATTCGTTCTTCAAAAAATGGAGCCATTGCAAAAGAAGGCTTAATTGAGAGATTTAAACTTGATGATGTACAAGCACAAGCAATTATTGATATGAGATTGCGTGCATTAACAGGTTTAGAAAGAGAAAAATTAGAGGGTGAATTTGCAGAATTGCAGAAAAAAATTGCAGAATTCAATGCAATACTTTCTGATGAAAAATTATTGCTTGGTGTCATCAAACAAGAAATCACTGTAATTCGTGATAAGTATGGTGATGATAGAAGAACAGCAATTGGTTTTGATGAATATGATATTTCCATGGAAGATCTAATTCCTGATGAAAATACAGTAATTGCAATGACAAGACTTGGTTATATCAAGAGAATGACAATTGATAACTTCAAGAGTCAGCATCGTGGTGGAAAAGGTATTAAGGGAATGCAAACCATAGATGAAGATTATATCGAAGACTTGTTTATGACAACAACCCATCACTATATCATGTTCTTTACAAATAAAGGACGTGCATATCGTTTGAAAGCATACGAAATACCAGAATCCTCAAGAACAGCAAGAGGTACGGCAATCGTTAACTTGCTTCAATTGATGCCAGAAGAAAGAATAACTGCTATTATTGCATTAAAAGAGTACAAAGATAATCGTTATTTATTTATGGCAACAAAGTCTGGTATTGTAAAGAAAACAAAAATAAAAGAATATCAGAATATTCGTAAAACAGGACTTCAGGCAATTAATCTAAGAGAAGACGATGAACTCATTGAGGTAAAAACTACGAATAGTCAAAAAGATATTATACTTGTTACAATGCATGGTATGTGTATTAGATTCCATGAAAAAGATGTTCGATCTACGGGAAGAACTTCAATGGGTGTAATCGGTATGACATTAAGTGATGGCGATGAAGTTGTTGCAATGCAAGTTCATACACAAGGAGATTATCTTCTAACCGTTTCTGAAAATGGCCTTGGTAAACTTACAGATCTAGATGAATTTACAACTCAAAGACGTGGTGGAAAAGGTGTAAAATGCTATAAAATCACTGAGAGAACCGGTAATGTAATTGGTGCAAAAGCTGTTGATGATGGCGATGAAATCATTATGATTACAAACGAAGGTATTGTTATTCGTTTAGCAGTGGATGGAATTAGCAAACTTGGAAGAATTACTTCAGGTGTAAAATTAATTGATATGGATACCGAAAATGATATACGTGTTGCTAGTTTTGCAAAGGTAAAAGATAGTATTAATGAGTCTTCTGAAGATGCTATTATTAAAAAATTAGAACAGGAATTAGAAGAAGAGAATATTCCTGAAATAATTGAAGATGATTCTGAGGAAGAATCTCAAGAAGAATTAGAAGTACAAGAAGATAAAAATGTACAATCAGATGATTTATCTAAATTAATTGATCGTGCAATGGAAGATAAAGAAGACTCAGAAGAGTAATAGAATTTAAAATGATACCAGATATAGTTTTTGTTAATTTCAAATTTTATATCTGGTATCGATTTATTTTAGGATAAATTTATTCAATTTCTAAAAAAGAAAGTAGAGGGAATATTAGATGCGAGTAATTCATACCGATGAGATTATTGAAAATATCAAGGATATGTGTATTAAAGCAAATCTTGTTTTGGCAGAAGATGTTGAAAAACAAATTTTAAATGCAAAGCAACAAGAAGAATCTTCCCTTGGTAAACAAATATTAGAGCAATTAGAAAAAAATTTAGTTATTGCAAAAGAAGATCGGATTCCAATCTGTCAAGATACGGGTATGGCAATTGTATTTGTAAAGCTGGGCCAAGATGTACATATCCAGGGGCTGCTTTTAGAAGATGCAATCAATGAAGGAATTAGAAGAGGATATCAAGAAGGGTATTTAAGAAAATCAGTTGTTTCAGATCCTTTATTACGTGAAAATACAAAAGACAACACACCTGGCATTATTCATTACGAAATTGTAAAAGGCGATTCCATTGAAATTACTGTAGCTCCTAAAGGCTTTGGTAGTGAGAATATGAGTAGAGTAATCATGTTAAAGCCTTCCGATGGTTTGTTAGGAGTTAAAAAAGCGGTATTAGAGACGGTCGGACTTGCAGGACCAAATGCTTGTCCTCCAATTGTTGTTGGTGTAGGGATCGGTGGAAGCTTTGAAAAATGCGCAATTCTTGCAAAGAAGGCATTAACAAGAGATTTAAATGTACCATCGGAACTACCTCATATTAGGCAATTAGAACAGGAACTTTTAGAGGAGATTAATAAATTAGGAATTGGTCCTGGAGGATTGGGTGGAAGAATTACTGCCTTGGGCGTAAATATTGAAACCTATCCAACCCATATCGCTGGGCTACCTGTTGGAATAAATATATGTTGTCATGTAAACAGACATATCACAAGAATCATTTAACAATATTTGTTGATTGATTTCTAAATTTGTGGATAAAGGATAACAGAAAGGATAATTCTTGTGGAAAAATACATTACAACACCATTAACCGATGAAAAAGTAAGAAATCTTGAATCTGGAGATTATGTTTATATTACTGGTACGATTTATTCTGCTAGAGATGCTGCTCATAAAAGAATGTATGAGGCTGTATTAGAAAATAAAGAAATTCCATTTGATATAAATAATGCGATTATTTATTATTTAGGCCCAACTCCTGCTAGAGAAAATCAAGTCATTGGGTCAGCAGGTCCAACTACAAGTAGTAGAATGGATAAGTATACTCCAACATTACTTGATATGGGCCTGAAAGGGATGATTGGAAAAGGAAGAAGAAGTAAAGAAGTTATTTCTTCAATGGTTAAAAATAATTCAGTATATTTTGCAGCAGTTGGTGGTGCAGGAGCATTACTATCAAAATGCATTCTCAAGTCTAAAGTAATTGCTTATGATGATCTTGGTACAGAAGCTATTAGAGAATTACAAGTAGAGGACTTTCCCGCAATTGTTGTAATTGATAGTAAAGGCAATAATTTATATGATACTGCAATAGAAAATTACAAATCATATTAATCTGATAGGATTATATTGACTTTCTTTTCTAATTGTGATAATTATAGTACTATATAGTTTGAAAGGCGGGGAATTTATGAAAATTTCAACAAAAGGGCGTTATGCACTTCGCCTTATGCTTGATTTAGCAATTAATAATACAGGCGAGTTTATTACAATAAAGAGTATTGCTGCAAGGCAAGAAATTTCCGATAAGTATCTAGAACAAATTATAACTCAACTTAGCAGAGCTGGATTTGTTAAAAGTTCTCGTGGTGCACAAGGTGGCTATCGTCTTGCAAAGGATCCTAAGGAATATACAGTTGGTATGATTCTTAGATTAATTGAAGGAAGTCTAGCACCTGTTTCTTGTGTAGAAGAGGAAATTAGTGACTGCAGTCGTTATGGTTGTTGTGCAACAGCATTTGTTTATACTAGAATAAATGATGCAGTTAATGAGGTAGTAGATAATATAACACTTGAGGATTTGGTAGAACGACAAAAGATGCTTGCTGAAAATGATTATGTTATCTAAAGTGAAAAAATAGTTATTGCATAAATAAAATGCAGTAACTATTTTTTTTACTTTGTTAAGAAATAAAATTAAAAAATGGAAAAATTATTCAAAATAGTATTGACAAAGAAAACTTAATGAAATATAATTTAATTCATACTAAGTTGATATGAATGAAGTTAAAAGGAGGATAATTTTCTAAAACAAAAGAAAAGTATATTTCTTTAGCAACTCAATTACATAATAAAAAATTAAAACCATTTTATTAATTGTATATAATTAAAAAATAACAAAGGAAATGATATTATAATACACAATGATGAATATAATATCTAAAATACGTATTAACTATAAATAAACAAGAATTTGTGGGATTTATTCCTTAAACACGGTATAATGATTGAATGAAACTAGCATTAAGTATAGATTTTAAAAATTCAATTGTTTAAAGACTATAAGTTTAAAGGCTAATTATTATAGAAACTAATTATAGTTCAAAATATATCATATTATTCTGGAGGTAAGAAAATGAGTATAGCAAAAAGTTTAACAGATTTGATCGGAAAGACACCTTTACTTGAATTAAGTAATTATGAAGCAAACCAAGATGTAAAAGCTAAATTAATAGCAAAACTTGAATATTTTAACCCAGCAGGTAGTGTTAAAGACAGAATTGCTAAAGCAATGGTAGATGATGCAGAAAGCAAGGGACTTTTAAAAGAAGGTTCTGTAATTATTGAACCAACCAGTGGAAATACAGGTATTGGACTTTCTTCTGTGGCAGCAGCTAGAGGATATAGAATCATTTTAACAATGCCAGAAACTATGAGTATTGAAAGAAGAAATCTATTAAAGGCATATGGAGCTGAACTTGTTCTTACCGAAGGTGTAAAGGGTATGAAAGGTGCAATTGAAAAAGCGAAAGAGTTAGCAAGCGAAATACCAAACTCTTATATTCCAAGTCAATTTGATAATCCAGCCAATCCACAAGTACACAAAGACACAACTGGACCTGAAATATGGGAAGATACAGATGGTAAAGTAGATATTTTTGTATCAGGAATTGGTACAGGTGGAACAATCTCAGGTGTAGGTGAATACTTAAAGTCAAAAAATCCAGATATTAAGATCATTGCTGTAGAGCCTACTGGTTCTCCAGTATTATCAAAAGGAACTCCTGGTCCTCATAAGATTCAAGGTATCGGAGCTGGATTTATTCCAAATACATTAAATACAAAAATATATGATGAAGTAATTACTGTAGAGAATGAAGATGCATTCGCTACTGGTAAATTAATTGCAAGAACAGAGGGACTACTTGTGGGAATTTCCTCAGGTGCAGCATTGTGGGCAGCAACAGAAGTCGCAAAGAGACCAGAAAATGAAGGTAAGAACATTGTAGTATTATTACCAGATACAGGTGAGAGATATTTATCTACTCCATTATTTTCAGAATAATTAAATATATCATACATTATTTTAACAAGTATGGTTATAATAAGGATTATTGCATGTGTTTTGCAATAATCCTTATTATTTTGTGATTTTAATATCAGTACCTAAGCTTTCATTGGATAAATGGATATACTTATATAATGAAATACCCTTTATTTTTGCAATTTTTAAAGCAATTAAATAAAAAGAGATATTTTTGTCAAAAAGTTTAAAAAAACAGTTGACAAACATTTTTCTCTTTGCTATACTAGTTAATGCGCTGACAAGTTACGTCAAGCGA
>NZ_FJVE01000005.1:460000-514299 GCF_900078195.1 Clostridium sp. Marseille-P299
TTGACTGGGGCGGTCGCCTCCGAAAGGGTATCGGAGGCGCTCAAAGGTTCTCTCAGAATGGTTGGAAACCATTCGTAGAGTGCAAAGGCATAAGAGAGCTTGACTGTGACACCGACGGGTGGAGCAGGTACGAAAGTAGGACTTAGTGATCCGGTGGTATAAAGTGGGATTGCCATCGCTCAACGGATAAAAGCTACCCTGGGGATAACAGGCTTATCACTCCCAAGAGTTCACATCGACGGAGTGGTTTGGCACCTCGATGTCGGCTCATCGCATCCTGGGGCTGTAGTAGGTCCCAAGGGTTGGGCTGTTCGCCCATTAAAGCGGTACGCGAGCTGGGTTCAGAACGTCGTGAGACAGTTCGGTCCCTATCCGGCGTAGGCGTAGGATATTTGAGAGGAGCTGTCCTTAGTACGAGAGGACCGGGATGGACTGACCTCTGGTGTATCGGTTGTTCTACCAAGAGCATGGCCGAGTAGCCAAGTCGGGACGGGATAAACGCTGAAGGCATCTAAGCGTGAAGCCCCCCTCAAGATAAGATATCCCATAGCAAAAGCTAGTAAGACCCCTAAAAGACGATTAGGTAGATAGGTTAGAGGTGGAAGCACGGTAACGTGTGCAGCTGACTAATACTAATAGGTCGAGGGCTTAACCTTAAAAAGTTTGTTTTGGAAATGGTTGTTATTCAATGTTAGTTGAATAATGATTTGATTGGTAAGTTTCACTTGCTAATCAAGTTATTATGTGGTATAATACTTCTTGCTTAGTAAAGCAACAGTAAAAGATGGCCCAGTGGCTCAGTTGGTTAGAGCGCCGCCCTGTCACGGCGGAGGTCGTGGGTTCGAGTCCCATCTGGGTCGTTTACTTCAAAAATGAAGTAAGAATTAAATATTTCTATGGGATCTTAGCTCAGCTGGGAGAGCATCTGCCTTACAAGCAGAGGGTCATAGGTTCGAGTCCTATAGGTCCCATTGGATATCCTTTATTGCCTAACAGCTTTTTAGAAGCCGGCACACTTAAAATAAAATATGCCGACGTGGCTCAATTGGCAGAGCAGCTGACTTGTAATCAGCAGGTTATCGGTTCGAGTCCGATCGTCGGCTTAGTTATATGGATGGGTTCCCGAGTGGCCAAAGGGGGCAGACTGTAAATCTGTTAGCGACGCTTTCGAAGGTTCGAATCCTTCTCCATCCACTGGTTGTTCTGAGTTTACAGTGGGAATAACTAACTAAATAATAATATATCGCGGGGTGGAGCAGTCTGGAAGCTCGTCGGGCTCATAACCCGAAGGTCATAGGTTCAAATCCTATCCCCGCAACTCTTAACAAAATATTTGTTAAAAATCATGCCCAGATAGCTCAGTCGGTAGAGCAGAGGACTGAAAATCCTCGTGTCACTGGTTCGATTCCGGTTCTGGGCATTCATTCTGCGAAAAGTCAACTACTTCTGTAGAATGGATGAAAACTAAAATAGTTGTGGGACATTAGCTCAGTCGGTAGAGCACTTGACTTTTAATCAAGGTGTCCCGGGTTCGAATCCCGGATGTCTCATCATAAAACGGGATAGAAGATAATGCTTAAATTAAAGTAAGATTTTCTATGAATATAAAAACCACAGGATAAATAATATCCTGTGGTTTTTTGTTTATCTGAATGCTATATCTTATTGTTGTTAAACCTTTAAGTTAAATTCATAATGATTTCCATAAAACTATGGTATAATAGCGATAGATATTGTAATTATGTTCGATGTAATGAGTGAATATCATCAATATGGAGTATTCATACCATTAGAGCATATAAAGGAGATGATTTAATGAGCGTAGAAAAACTAAAGCAAATCATAGACAAGAGTAATAACATAGTATTCTTTGGCGGAGCGGGTGTATCTACAGAGAGTGGGATACCAGATTTTCGTAGTGTAGATGGTCTATATAATCAAAGGTATCAGTATCCTCCAGAAAAGATACTAAGCCACTCATTTTTTTTAGACCATACAAAAGAATTCTATCGATTTTATAAAGAAAAAATGATATGTCTAGATGCAAAACCTAATATTACACATAAAATATTAGCACGATTGGAGCAAGAAACTAAGTTAAAGGCTATTATAACACAAAATATAGATGGACTTCATCAGATGGGTGGAAGTAAGGAAGTTATTGAACTTCACGGATCTATTTATCGTAATTATTGTATGAGCTGTCATAAATCATATAGTGTTTATGATATTTTAAATGCAGAGGATATACCTAGATGTACTTGTGGAGGAATAATAAAACCTGATGTCGTGTTATATGAAGAGGGATTAGATGAGGGTGTATTAGAGGCAGCAATAGAGTATATATCAAATGCAGATGTTTTAATTATTGGCGGAACATCTCTATCCGTGTATCCTGCGGCTGGGCTGATACGTTATTTTAGGGGAAGTAATTTAGTATTAATAAATAAGTCAACTACTGACTTTGATAGAAATGCAGACTTATTGATACAAGAATCCTTGGGAGAGGTTTTTAATAGAATATAGTCTAAATTTGTATAATAGTTACTTCTTATAAGTAAACGTATTTTTAGGTTAAAAGAATAAAAAATATATGGAAAGATATAAAAATACTATTGTATTCAGCTACTTAGCGTGTTAATATGTCAATGTTGAGTTAAATTTTAGTAGTACAAATAGCGCTATTACTAATTTTAAATTAACAGAAAAGATGTTTAGAACTGAACTAATTATAATAGTAATTGAGATTTGATATTAAAATGAAATGGAAATTCAAAGCAATTAAATTTGAATAATTAGGAGGCTAACAATGAAATTTTTTGTTGATACAGCAAATGTAGAAGATATTAAAAAAGCAAATAGTATGGGTGTTATTTGTGGTGTTACTACGAATCCATCTTTAATTGCAAAAGAAGGTAGAGATTTTAAAGAGGTTATTAAGGAAATCGCTTCTATTGTTGATGGACCTATTAGTGGTGAAGTTAAAGCAACAACTGAAGATGCAGAAAGCATGATCAAAGAAGGTAGAGAAATAGCAGCAATTCATCCAAATATGGTTGTTAAAATTCCAATGACTATAGAAGGATTAAAAGCTACTAAAGTTTTATCCAGTGAAGGGATTAAAACAAATGTAACATTAATTTTTTCAGCAAATCAGGCATTACTTGCTGCAAGAGCTGGTGCTACTTATGTATCTCCTTTCCTTGGACGTTTAGATGATATTTCAACGCCTGGAATTGATTTGATTCGTACTATTGCTGAAATATTTGATATCTATGGTATTGAAACAGAAATAATAGCAGCTAGTGTTCGTAATCCAATTCATATTACTGATTGTGCTTTGGCAGGAGCAGATATTGCAACCGTTCCATATAGTGTAATTGAACAATGTACAAAACATCCATTAACAGATCAGGGAATTGAAAAATTCAAGGCTGATTATAAAGCTGTTTTTGGAGAATAATTATTGGAGGATTTGATTCCTTTCATATATTATGTTTAGTTAAGTGTTCAAGCTGCAATAGTAGCTTTTATGTGAATGAAAATTGCTAAAGTATCTTTTATAGAAGTTCACTATAATGAATTGAAAATTGTTACCTTGTGCGAATGATTGGATAGAATTTATAGGGACTTTTATAAAAGAAGACTTAGCAATTATAATTAATTGTTGATTTCAAAGTAATTGCAGATGTATCGCAAGTACTTTGTATTATATTTTAGGAGGAAATTTCATGAACAACATTGATACAATGTCAGTCAATGCTATCCGAGTTTTAGCAGCAGATGCTGTACAAAAAGCAAAGTCTGGACATCCTGGTCTTCCACTTGGTTGTGCTGCAATTGCTTATGAATTATGGTCAAAGGAAATGAAACATAATCCAGCAAACCCAGATTGGGCAAACCGTGATCGTTTCATTTTATCTGGTGGACATGGTTCTACATTATTGTATTCATTACTCCACTTATTTGGTTATGGGTTAACTAAAGAAGATTTGGCACAATTTAGACAGTGGGATTCTTTAACACCAGGACACCCTGAATATAGACATACCAAGGGCGTAGAAGCTACTACAGGACCTTTAGGTGCTGGTATGGCAATGGCTGTAGGTATGGCAATGGCAGAAGAGCATTTAGCGGCTAAATTCAACAAAGGAAACTATCCAGTCGTTGACCATTATACCTATGTACTTGGTGGCGATGGTTGTATGATGGAGGGGATTTCCTCTGAAGCAATGTCACTAGCAGGAACACTAGGATTAAATAAACTGATTGTATTTTATGATTCAAACAAGATTTCCATTGAGGGAGATACAGATATTGCATTTACTGAGGATGTTAAGAAACGTTTTGAAGCATTCCACTTCCAAACACTTGTAGTAGAGGATGGAAACAATCTTGAGGAAATTGGTAATGCAATCAAAGCTGCGAAAGCAGATAAAGATCATCCATCATTAATTATTGTAAAAACACAAATTGGTTATGGCTGCCCTGCAAAACAAGGTAAAGCTAGTGCTCATGGTGAGCCTCTTGGACAGGAAAATGTAGATGCATTAAAAGATAACCTTGGATGGCCTTCTAAAGAGCCATTCTATGTTCCAGATGAAGTATATGCAAACTACAAAGCAATCGCTGATGAAAAAGCAAAAGATGAAGAAGCATGGAATGCAATGTTTGCAGAGTACTGTGCTAAGTATCCTGAAATGAAGGAAGCTTGGGAGAAAGAGTTTGACTTAGATATTGCTAAGGATTTAATTGATAATGAAGATTTTTGGAAGTATGAGGACAAACCAGAGGCTACTAGAAATTTATCTGGTATGGTAATCAACCGTTTGAAAGATTATGTTCCTAACTTAATTGGTGGAGCAGCAGATCTTTCTCCTTCTACAAAAACTTATATGAAAGATGAAGGAGATTTTTCAAAAGAAAATCGTCTTGGAAGAAACATTCATTTCGGTGTTCGTGAGTTAGCAATGGCAGCAATTGGTAACGGTATGACATTACATGGTATGCGCGCATATGTATCCACTTTCTTTGTATTTAGTGATTATGTGAAGCCTATGGCTCGTTTATCCTCTTTAATGAGAATACCAACAACATATGTGTTAACTCATGATAGTATCGGTGTTGGTGAAGATGGTCCAACACATGAGCCAATTGAACAGCTTGCTATGTTAAGAGCTATGCCAAATTTCCATGTATTCCGTCCAGCGGATGCAACAGAAACAATTGCAGCTTGGTATAGTGCAGCAACTTCAAAAGAAACTCCTACAGCTCTTGTATTAACAAGACAGAACTTACCACAATTAGCAAACTCCTCAAAAGAGGCATTAAAAGGTGCTTACATTTTAGAAGATTCTAAGAAAGAAACACCAGATGCTATTATTATTGCAACAGGATCTGAAGTATCTCTTGCAGTAGAAGCGAAGGAAGTTCTTGCTAAAGATGGTATTGATGTACGTGTTGTTAGTATGCCATGTATGGATGTATTTGAAGAACAATCTGCAGAGTATAAGGAATCTGTATTACCAAAGAATGTACGTGCTAGAGTTGCAGTAGAAGCCCTAATTGACTATGGTTGGGGTAAATATGTTGGTCTTGATGGAGCAACAGTAACTATGACTAGTTTTGGTGCATCAGCTCCTGCAGCTACATTATTTGAGAAATTCGGATTTACAACTGAGAATGTTGTAAAAGCTGTTAAATCTGTATTGTAATTATTTTTATAGGTTTTATTAATAAATTATATTGATTAAAAAAAGCATGTGAAAATACTAATTTTGTTTTAGGCCCTCACTTAAAAAGTGGACTTAATCAAAAAGCGTTTTTCACATGCTTTTTTCTATATTGTTTCTAATAAAAATCTAATCTATCTAACTTGCAATCTTTTAGTAGAATTATTAAAATAGGGATATATGGTAAAATGTTTCAAGTGAAAAGTAAATAAATTAAACTAGTATGGAATCTATAGAGTTTTCTATATGAGAAAGGTATGAGGAGTTATAAGGATGGCTAAAATTTTAGTAGTAGAAGATGAAGCAAAGATTGCCAGATTTGTTGAATTAGAGTTAAAGTATGAAGGATATGAAGTTGAAATTGCAAATGATGGGAGAACTGGATTAGAAAAAGCATTGCATGCCAATGTGGATTTAGTTTTACTTGATATCATGCTTCCAGAATTGAGTGGTATTGAAGTTTGTAGAAGAATAAGAATGGAGTCACAGATACCTATTATCATGTTAACAGCAAAAGATGATGTTACAGATAAAGTAGCAGGACTTGATATGGGAGCAGATGACTATATGACAAAACCTTTTGCCATTGAAGAGTTGTTAGCGCGAATCCGTGTAGCATTAAATCGCCAAAGTAAGGTTATGTCTGAAGGAAAACAAGATATTTTAGTCCATGGTGATTTGAAATTAAACTTGTTAAGTCATAGTGCCTTTTATGGAAATGAAGAACTAACATTAACCAAAAAAGAATATGAGTTACTTGAATACCTAATGAAAAATAAGAACATTGCACTTACTAGAGAGCAGTTATTAAATAATGTTTGGGATTATGAGTACTTTGGAGATACCAATGTCGTTGATGTTTACATCAGGTATTTGAGACAAAAAATTGATGATAAATTTGGTATTCGTTTAATTAATACCGTGCGAGGAGTGGGGTATATTATAAAAGATGAAAAATAAAATACTAAGTGGCATAAGAACTATTTTATTAAAAACCTTTGTGCCACTTAAAAAAAAGAAAGATGATTTTTTTGGTAACATTCGTTTATCCATAACCAATCGCATTGCCCTTAATTATTTTAAATTAATGTTGATTAATGGTGTTTTATTTTTCTTTATATTTCAGATTTTATATATAAGTAATGAAAAGTCATCTTATACGGATTTGGCTGAGGAAATAGTAATTAATTTAGAAGCAAATACGGAGCAGATTGAAGGAAATATTAATCCATTTGCTGACCGAGGAGTCAGTTTTATATTATATGAAACAGATACAAAGAATGAAGTATATAACGATGTTACCTACCAAATGAATAGTTATGTGGGAATTTTAAAATCCATTCACTATAACAAAGAAAGTGAAGATTATAAGCTCGTGCTTGAAGAGCAAATGCCGGTACTTCACAATGGTCGTGATTACACAGCAGTATTTTTTTATAATATGACATCTAGCTATAATGATATGTGGCGTTTGTTTATGAACTTAGGATTGATTTATTTAATATTAACCTTTTTTATTATTAAAGAAGCTAAGAAGAATAATGTTAAAATGCTAGAACCAATTCATGCAATGTCAGCAACGGTAAATCGATTAACAGTAAACAATCTTCATAGTGAACGCTTAAATGTGGAAGGTATGAAAAATGAGTTAAAAGATTTGGCAGTTGTGTTTAATGATATGTTAGATCGTTTGGAAACTTCATATGATAGCCAGAAACAATTTGTTTCGGATGCTTCTCATGAACTTCGAACACCAATTGCTGTAATTCAAGGGTATGCGAATATGTTAAATCGATGGGGTTCCAAAGATGAGGAAATTCTTGAAGAATCCATTGAAGCAATCCAAAATGAAGCAAAGGCAATGCAAGATTTAGTAGAAAAGTTATTATTCCTCTCAAGACATGATAAAAAGACGTTAAAATTAGAGAAGAAGCATTTTAATATGCGACCAGTGGTTGAAGAGATGGTAAAAGAAACGAAATTGGTAGCAGTAAATCGTATTGTAGAATGTCCTTATTTAGAAGATGTTGACATATATGGTGATAAACAATCCTTAAAGCAAGCTATGCGTGTATTTATTGATAACGCAATTAAATACACGAAGGATGGAGAGAAGATAATAATTTCTTGTCAAAATGTTAGAGGCAACTGCGTAATTACCATTGAGGATACTGGAATAGGAATGACGAGAAAGGATATCGATAATATATTTCAGCGATTTTATCGTTCGGATCATGTTAGAGATCGAAAAATTGAAGGGCATGGGCTTGGGCTTTCAATTGCAAAGTTAATTATTATGGCTCATACCGGTAAAATAAAGATTCGTTCTCAATATACCAAAGGTACAAGTTTTACCATAACAATACCTAGAATTAGATATTAAAAAGAAGTCGAGAATAGCCAATTAGCACATGAGAATGATAACAGCTATATTCGACTTCTTTTTTTAAAACTTATAGTAATAAAAGCATAAATGCTATTACTAAAATTTAAATGCATTTCATACATTATTTGTTATTTGTATGGAATAACGCCAAATGAAAGCAAATCAATATGGCTACTTATTGCTTTTCGATAAAGAATCATTAATTCGGCCCCTTTATATAGCTTTAAAATGATATATTTCGAATGTTATTAAAATAAAAATCACTTAATACTTTACGCAATATTTTTAAATTGTGCCATATAAAGATCGTAGTAAGCGCCTTTTTTCTCAAGCAATTCTTTTGCATTACCTTCTTCTAAGATACCACCTTGGTCGATATAAAAGATCCTATCAGCCTTTTGGATCGTAGATAATCTATGTGCAATAACAAAAGAGGTACGACCCTTTAATAATGCTTCAATTCCTTCTTGAACGAGTAATTCCGTATGAGTATCAATACTAGAAGTTGCTTCATCCAAAATTAGAATTCTTGGCTTTGATACCATAGTTCTAGCAAATGCAAGTAACTGCTTTTGCCCGATGGATAAACCGGCTCCACGTTCTTTTAGTTCTGTATCATATCCTTTTTCCATTTTCATAATAAAATCATGTGCATTTACTGCTTTCGCAGCCTCAATGATTTCCTCATCGGTTGCATCAAGTTTTCCATATCGGATATTTTCTTTAATGGTGCCTGAGAATAAAAAGTTATCTTGAGTCATAATTCCCATTTGCTCTCTAAGGCTTTCAATGGAAACCTTTTTTACATCGTAGCCATCAATTTGAATTGAGCCTTTTTGTATATCGTAGAAACGACTTATTAAATTAACGATAGTAGTTTTTCCAGCACCTGTTGGACCAACTAATGCAATTGTTTCACCAGGCTTTACATGAAAGTTTACATTTTCTAATACAGGAGTATCTTCATCATAGGAAAAAGATACTTGTTTGAATTTGACATCTCCTTTTACCGTTGGTAAGGAGATAACATCACTTGCTTCTGTAATTTCTGGTTTGGCATCTAAGATTTCAAAAATTCTTTCTGCACCTGCAATATTGGTTATTAATTGATTATAAAAGTTACTTAAATTAAGGAGTGGATTCCAAAACATTGAAATATAAGTAGCAAAAGCCAGTAAAGTACCAACTGGCACGGCATCACTACCGATGAGTTTTACACCAACATAATAAAGGGATAAGGTTCCAAGTCCCCAACAAAAATCAACGATCGGTCCAAAGGCATCTGCAAATGTGACTGCATCCATAAAGGAGTCACGATGTTCTTTTAACAACTCATCAAAGGTTTCTTCGGTTTCATTCTCAGCTCTAAAGCTTTGAATTATTCTCATACCAGATACATCTTCATGGATAAAAGCATTTAAATTGGAGCTTTTCTTACGATGTATTTGCCATCTTTTATGAGCTCTTGTTTGGACGAACCAAACACCAATAATCATTAAAGGTAAGCTAATCATGGCTGCAAACGCTAATCTATAGTTTTTAATAAACATTATAACAACTACAGCGCAAATAGTTATAAAAGATGGTATTAATGTAGTAACACTGTTGGAAAGAACGTCTTTTAAACTATTAACGTCGCCTATAATACGAGCAAGAATTTTACCCGTTGGTCTAGAGTCAAAGAAATTAAAACTTAGACTTTGTATATGGGTATATAACTCTTGGCGAATTGTTAAGAGGACATCATTGGACATCTTAGCCATGATATACATTCTTAACTTAATTAATAGAACAAGAATAATGTTTAATATTACACCGATGATTCCTAAGGTGAATAATCCTTTATAGTCTTTATTTTTAATATATACATCAATTGCACGTTCTACTATTAATGGATTAACAAGAGTAATAGCGACAGTTATTATCATAATGAATATAACAAAAGCAATTTTCTTTTTATACGTAAGTAAGTATTGAAATAACCGTATTAAGGTTAGTTTCTTACTAGTTTTGATTACATTTTCATCTTCTTTTACAGAATTGAAAGACATTGTCTCACTTCCTTTTCTTATTATAGTGAAGAAAATACAAAATCATTCTCACCGTTTTCAGTTAGGTACTCACCATATTGAGCCATGTATGTTTGATAATACAATCCCTTTTTATTTAATAGTTCGTAGTGGGTACCTCGTTCTGCAATTCTACCATTATCTAAAAATATAATTTCATTTGCATTTCGAACGGCGGAAATACGATGGGCAATAATTATTTTAGTAGTATTTTTAAAGGTATTTAGAGTCTCTTGTATTTGATACTCAGTTTCCATATCAAGGGCTGATGTGGAATCGTCTAAGACTAAAATTGGCGCTTTTTTTGCAAAAGCACGTGCAATACTAATACGTTGCTTTTGACCACCAGAAAGACCTACACCTCGTTCACCAATGATTGTTTCATATTGTTCATCCATTTTTTCAATAAAGTCTTTTGCCTGGGCATCTGCTAAGGCATTTTGAATGGTATCATTTTTAATATAATCACGCTTTCCTAACTTTACATTCTCATTAATTGTATCGGAAAATAGGAATACATCTTGCATAACAAGGGATATATTCTTTCTAAGATTATCTAAAGATAAATCTCTAATATCAACACCATCTAGAGTGATACTTCCACTGGTTACATCATAAAAACGTTGTAGTAAATTAATAATTGAGCTTTTACCAGTACCTGTGGATCCCATAATTCCAAGAGTTTGCCCTTCCTTTAATTGAAATGAAATATCTTTTAGTATTTCTTTATTATCAAGTGTTAGACAGACATGATTAAAACGAATATTTCCCTTTACATTATCAAGCTTAACAGGGTTTTCTTTTTCAATAATACTTGTTTTCTCTTCATATATTTTCTTGATTTTTTTACGTGATGCAATTGCGGAAGCAAAGTCATTTGTAAGCCAGCCTAACATTTCCATTGGCCAAACAATATTCGTACTATACTCTGCAAATGCGCCTAATGTACCCAGTGTTATTTCACCTTCAATTACTAGATAACCACCATATACAATTACGATAATAGGCAGCAGCTTCGTAATCATTTGAAATAATGGATAATATTTAATTAATGCTTTGGATTGGCGCATATTAAGTTCATAATAGCGATTGTTGTGAGATAAGAATTTTTTGATTTCAAATTTCTCTCTGGCAAAAGCTTTTACTGTACGAACACCTGCTAAATTTTCTTGTGCTACCGTGTTTAAAACAGCATTTTCTTCACTAATCTCTTCATAAACTTTATCCAACTTCTTTTCCATTACGATGGCAAGTAATGCAACCATAGGCATAGCAATAACAGGAATTAAGAATAATTTAAAGCTTAAATGGTACATACAATAAAGCACTATACTTGTATGGATAATAACTTCAATGATTAACATACCAACGTATCCAAGAGAGTTCCAGATTTTATCTACATCATCTTTTACTCTTGACATTATTTCTCCAGTGTTGGTTTTGTCAAAAAAGTTTACAGAAAGTCCTTGAATGTGCTTAAAAAGATGTTTACGTAAATTTAAGGCTATTTTAGAACTTACTGAGTCAAAGGTATATTCTTTTAGATACCCAAAAACACAGCGGCCTAAGCCAATAATAAAAATAGTGAATAATAGTTTATTTAATATATTGATATTTCCTTTACCGATTACGTCATCGATGATTCTTTTTGTTATTTGTGGAGTTAGCATATCTAGACTAACTTGTAATATCATGCAAATGATAGCAAATAAGTACAAATACCAATATTTTGCAATATATTTTGATATTTTAAACATATTAAAGTAATCCTCCTATATAGATCATAATTCTAAGAGTTTGGTTTATAGTTACATTTGATGTTTTTATATTTTGTGAAATGGATTGGAATACAAGATAAATCTCAAGTTATGGTGGATTTCTAGATAGTGCTGATCTATTAAGGAATCTGTGTTGCACACGACATTAGGGCCTTACTTATGTAAAATCACAGGTTAAGACATAAGAAGAGTATAGAATTAAAAACAAAAAAATGCCGTGGCAAGACACCACGGCATGATAATTTAGAACATATGTATAGACATATGAAATTAACGATGCATACTTGAGGTAATCTCGCAAGAATTATTCCAATTAAAATTAAATTTCATTCCACTAAACATAATTAAATTTTTCATTGCTTTTACCTCTCTTTCTTTGATTTTCTGTTTGAATTATATTCCATTAAGAAAAATTTGTCAATAGAAAATTTAGAAATATTTTAATAAATTTATCCAAAATTTCGAGTAATTAAGTTTATTAAGTAAATATTAAACTTTGGTTAAGATTGAAGTTATTAATGGTTTGTTCACAATTTTATGCTATAATACAGCTGTTAAATAATGATACATGACAGACTAAAATAAATGTAACTAGCGGGGAAAAGAACCGTATATATTGATTGACAGAGTGAATAAAATGAATAATATAAATGATTTTGGGGCGTTTATATTAAAAAATAGGATAAAAGGGAAAAGGTGTGGTTACAATGGATTTACCAATTTTTTATGATGAAGTTGAAGAGTGGAATCGTACGCTATTAGTTTATGAAGCGGCTCTTAAAGAGGTTAGTACAAAGATAGAAATTTTAAATAGTGAGTTTAAATTGGCGCATCAATATAATCCAATAGAACATGTCATATCAAGAATAAAAACGCCACAAAGTATAGCAAAAAAGATGCGACATAATCAAAGAGAATTAACCGTTGAAAATATTGTTAAATATATAAATGACGTTGCGGGTATTCGTATTATTTGCTCATTTACATCCGATATTTATCGTATTGCGGATTTAATACGTAAGCAAAACGATGTAAAAGTGTTAAAAGTAAAAGACTATATTATGAATCCGAAAGAAAACGGATATACAAGCTATCATATGATTATTTCTGTTCCTATATTTTTATCAGATACTATGATTGAGACAAAGGTTGAAATTCAAATCCGTACTATTGCAATGGATTTTTGGGCAAGTTTAGAACATAAAATGTATTATAAATTTGAAGGAAATGCTCCAGAACATATACGAAGAGAACTAAGAGAGTGTGCTGATATTGTAGGTTTCTTAGATAAGAAAATGTTAGCCTTAAATGAGGAAATTAAAAAATTTAGTAATGATCCAATGATTTCATATAAAGAACTGATGTCGGATATGTTTCAAGATAGTATTAAGGAATCCTATGGTACTGTGGTAGATGAAGAGAATGAAGTACTTACAATTGAAAATAATAATGAGAACGATAAAGTTGTAGAATACCATAAAGAAATACAGCCTTTTATTATCGATGCACAAGCAGACGATATGCTAAGTGCTATGCAACAAAAAGTTATGAAAGAATCCACTGAAAAAATATTAGAAGTTTCTGAGGATAAGAAGGAGGGGAAAGAGGCGACGAAGGAGAAAAATTCTTCTAAGGAAACCAATAAGATACCTTTTACAGCAAGTATCTTTGGGCGCAACAAACAAAAGAAACAAGATATAAAAGCAAAAGCAGCAAATTAGTGAAAATAAATCAACTTGCATTTACGTAGTATTCTACATGAATGCAAGTTTTTTAAATATAATGAAAATAAAACACCGGCTACAAAGTGAAGTCCTTTTGTTAGATAGAAATCTAATGAAAGGGGGTTTACTTCATAAGCCGGTGGTATTGATTTTTTAAGTAATTAGATTTGGTTATTAATTAGAACTTTAATCCTTTTAATAGGCTACTTAAATCTGTTGTAGCAGACTCTCCTGTGGAGTATTCTACTGGTGCTTCAGATGCGTCTTCAAGGACTTCTTCTTTTTCTTCAACAGCTTTTATACTTAAGCTAATTTTACCCTCTTTTACATCAAGGATTTTAACATTAACTTGGTCGCCTACTTTTAATACTTCGCTTGGAGATTTAAGATGTTTTCCGCAAATCTGTGAAATATGAACAAGTCCTGATAAATCATCTCCAATGTTTACAAATGCTCCAAATGGCATAATCTTTTCTACTGTTCCTGTAGTAACTAGTCCAATTTGTAATTTAGAAATTCGGCTGTTTTTATCATTGATGGCACGTTCTCTTAATACATCTTTTGCTGAAAGGACTAATTTATTAGCTTCTTTGTCTGCAGTTATTACTATAACTTCAAGGGTTTTTCCTACATAAGAGTCTAAATCCTCAGTATATTCCAAACTTAGTTTTGAAGCAGGAATAAAGGCACGTATACCATTTAAATATGTGACAACCCCAGCATTAACAGCTTGTGAAACTTTAACAGTCGCTACTGTTTTATTTTTGAGCATTTCATTAAGTGCATCCCAAGCAAGAATATCATCTGCTTTTTTACGAGATAATAAGATATTACCCTCTTTATCTTCTCTTAAGACAACTGCAGAAATTTCTTCGCCAATAGTTACATCAGCTTTAATAGAAAACTGTGGATTATTACTTAATTCCTCAAGTTTAACAATACCTTCTGCATAATAACCTAAATCAACGGTAAGCTCTGTATCAGAAATACCAATAACCGTACCTTTTACGATATCACCTTCTTCTAACTTCTTAAAGGAATTATCGATTTGTTCTTTAAATTCATCCATAGAAGGAATATATTCTTTTTCAGTGGTAGTATTTTCAGTATTGATTGATTGATCGTTCATCTAGTATCTTGACCTCCATTCTTGTTGCTTTATTCTTTTAGTATAGCATTTTTTAGTAATAAGAGAAAGGGAAATCTTGAATATTTGAAGGAGCAAACGTATAATAGGGATGATTCCTTTTTTAGGAAACGTATATAAGTTAGATGATAAATAGCGAATAAAAAGCTAAATTGAAAAATAAAAAGTATTTTATTGAAGGAGGAAATTTCATGTCAGCATTTTTAAAGGACATTGCACCTTTTTATGGAACGGGTAGTAAGAATGAACAAGGACAGGACCTAGAACACTTTTTAGAAGAATATGACCCAAATAAGTATCCAAACCCTAGTGTAACCGCAGATGTGTTGGTATTTCAATACAGTAAGGGGGTTACTAATGTTAATTCGGGACTAAAACTTCTCATGATTCAAAGAAGGAATCACCCAAGCATCGGTTTTTGGGCGCTTCCAGGAGGATTTGTAGATATTAGAGAAGATATTGATGCTGCAGCTAAGAGAGAACTTTATGAAGAAACGGGGCTAAATCAAGTACCGGTGCAGCAGATGCATTGCTTTGGAGAAGTAAATCGAGATCCAAGAACTCGTATTATTACCGTTTCCTATCTAGCCTTAGTTGAAAATGATTTAGCAGTAAAAGCAGGAGATGATGCTGCCGAGGCACTGTGGTTTGATGTATGTTTTTCAAAATCTGGTGAAGCAGTGTTTACTGAGGACCGTAAAATACAAAAATATGATTTAAAATTGAAAAACAAGGAAAGAAACATTGAGCTAAGTGCAAGCATAGAATATTCAGAAAAAGTTGAGGGAATTCTAAAAGATCCCCAGTTTCTTGTTCTTCACACGAATCAAATTGCATTTGACCATCCTGCCTTTATTGCACAGGCATTATTGTTTATAGAGTCTCAATTATAAGATGTTTCTTTCATACAAAAAAGCACGGCCTTGTTTACCAATATGGTTAATTACATTTAAATGTTTTAATATGTTTAGTGCAGTACCTGCTTCACTGGTTGAAAGTTTGGTTTTCTTTTTATAATCAGCTACAGTAAATGTATCTGGTAAATCAGATGGGAGAAATTCTTTATAGTCTTTCCAAGTGAGTATATTAATTTCCTCATTAAAAGCAACAGGGATTCCATCATTACGAGTGGATCCCTTTTTTTTATCTTTACTCCATCCGTTTAACAAACGGTATTCTTCAACATCAAGTAAAACAATTCGTATATGTAAATTTGGATCGGATAAATAAGGCTTAATTTTATAGAGTTCTTTAAAAACTTGGTACTTGGTGCCTGTCTTTGGTGACTTACGTTTTGGGCTAATCTCCCCTGTATCTTCATTAAGCCAACGAAGCCATTTTGTGTGGGCAATTGGGTAAACAATAGTTACTTCGTAATTTGGTAAAAATGCATCTAATTTACGTCGTAATGTGTTAAAATTTCTTGTTTGAATTTCTATAATATGTGAACCCATCAAGATGTCTGCAACATAAGAATTTACCTTTTGTTCCTGTTGAGATTCTTTGGTGGAATAATAATTTTTAAGTACAGCATGAATGGTTTTTTCTGAAAGCGTACCAATGCCATTTTGTGCTTTTGCTTCATTTAAAACCTTATCCAGGGATAGAGAAAATAACTTATCATCCATGATATGCCTTATTCCTTTCTAATAAATATACCTGTTGTTAGGATACAACATCGTATGAATGAATGCAAGATAACTTAGTAATAATAGATATGATGTATGAATTTAGAATCGTTCATTGACTTAGTGATATTAGCAGACTATACTAATTAAAAAAGTAACTTTTTGAGGTGCTAAACTAATAAAAGTGAATCTTAAGGAGGAAACAATGAATAGTAAACAAACAGCAAAAGATCTGATAAATTATATAAAGAATGCAAGTTCACCTTTCCATGTAGTATTAGAAAGTGTAAATATGTTAAAAGAAGCTGGTTTTACAGAGCTTGATATGAGAAGACCTTGGAACATTGAAAAAGGTGGTAAGTATTATGTTACACCTTATAAAACTAGTGTTTTTGCATTTAGCATAGGTAAGGAAGTTTCAAAAGACCAGAATTTTCATATAGCTGCAGCTCATACAGACCACCCTTGTCTTCATATTAAGCCAGTTGCTGAATTGGAGAGAAAAGGATACCTTAGAGTTAATACAGAAATCTACGGAGGCCCAATTTTAAATACGTGGTTAGATCGTAGTCTTTCCATCGCTGGTGTAGTGGCTTTAAAGGGCGAGAATGTATTTGAACCTAAACTTGAGTATATTGATATCAAACGACCAGTATTAACCATACCTAATCTTGCAATCCATATGAACCGTGAAGTTAATAAAGGTGTTGAGTTAACAAAACAAAATGATATGATTCCTTTATTGGGAATGATTAATGATGAGTTAAATGCAGATTCCTACTTCTTGGAATTTTTAGCAAAAGAGTTAAATGTTGAAAAAGAAAATATTCTTGATTTTGACTTATACATCTATTGTTGTGAAGAGGGTTCCATCATTGGAATGAACGAAGAGTTTATCTCTTGCCCACGTCTTGATAACCTTACATCCTGTTTTGCTTTAACAAAAGCAATGATATCTGAGCAAAGAGAAGATGGAATTAATGTAATTGCATTATATGACAATGAAGAAATTGGTAGTCTAACAAAACAAGGTGCAGATTCAGCACTTCTTAGTATGCTGTTATCAAAAATATATGCTTCACTAGGCTTTGATGAAATTTCATTACAAGAATCTGTATTAAGAAGCTTTTTATTATCTGTAGATGTGGCTCATGCACTTCATCCAAACCGTATGGAAAAGTATGATGAGAAGAACTATTCAAGATTAAACGAGGGTATTACAATTAAAATTAATAGCAATCAAAGATATACCTTCGATACCGAAGCCGTTGCTATTTTACAGCAGCTTTGTGAAAAAGAAGATGTTAAATATAAAAAATATGTAAATCATTCCGATTTAGTTGGTGGAGGAACCTTAGGACCAATGATTTCTTCTTGGTTACCAATGAAAACAGTGGATTTAGGAATTCCTCTTCTTGCAATGCATTCAGCTAGAGAACTTATGGGGATAGAAGACCAACTTCACTTAGAGCGTCTAGTAACAGCATTTTTTAAAATCCAGGGATAGAAATATAATTTAAACAAACCACTATATATAGAAATGTCACAAAAAAATGTTTGAAAACAATAATTCTCTTGACAAATATTACAAAATTTGTTATTCTAAAAGCGGTCGATATCGAGAAGGTATTGTCCGGAGGATGAAGCGTTGGGGAACGTTTTGAGGGCATATGCATCAAAATAAGATTGTTAGAATCATATATGAGCTGTTTCGGGACAGCTTGCTAGATACATAAAAACAGTGCGTGATTTTATGGAATGTATCAGTATAAAGTATATGTAATAGCAATCTTATTTTAATTTTATATGCGAATCCAAAGGAAGATAAAGGCATATATTATTTTATATATAGATGTTTAACGTTTTCGTCTATAAGAAAATAGTATATTATATTAAGCATCATTTTAATTCTATTTTGGTATAAACATGACTATATTGTAGAGACTATATGATAGCGCAAATATGATGTTATAAGGCATTAAGACTTTGACAAATATATGCAGGCATGATATAATCTAAAAAGTTTCATATGAGAATGCGATGAAGAGAAGAGTAGATATGGGAACTGTTAACAGAGAACCTTGTAATAAAAGAATTTTTATTTGCTGAGAACAAGGAGCAGAAGAACATATTGAATATGGTCTTGGAGCTTTGTAATCGAGATGTATATTTAGATTACAACGGTAGCAACCGTTATTGTGCTATGCTGTGATTGCAGCAGATAAGGCTTTTGTCATGAGGCAAAAGTGAATTAAAGTGGTACCACGGGATATAACTCTCGTCTTTAAATAAGACGGGAGTTTTTTTATTTATAGTATTTGGGTGTCAAAAGCTCTGTCAACTTTATGGAAGTTGCTATTTGTATAAAGTCAAAAGATTACTGCTTCGATGTCAATGCATAAGTGTTTTTAGCATCCAAATCTTTATAGGTATTTAAAATATGTATCCGTATTTACGGTAAGAAAAGCTAAGTACATTCTTTAGTTTATATAAATACAACGTTAATCGTTGGTATACGTACTATGGAATTTATAATTACAAATCTTTAAAATAAGGTTAATGTAATTTTTAAAAGGAGGTAATAAATATTATGAGTAAAGAAAAATTTTATATGACTACAGCCATTGCCTATACTTCTGGTAAGCCTCATATCGGTAACACATATGAGATTGTATTAGCAGATAGCATTGCTAGATACAAACGATTGGAAGGATATGATGTATTTTTCCAAACAGGAACAGATGAGCATGGTCAAAAAATTGAACAAAAGGCAGCAGAAGCTGGAATTTCACCAAAAGAATTTGTAGATGGTGTGGCTGGAGAAATTAAGACGATTTGGGATTTAATGAATACTTCTTATGATAAGTTTATTCGTACAACCGATGAAGACCATGAAAAGCAAGTACAAAAGATTTTCAAAAAGTTGTATGATCAAGGGGATATTTATAAGGGATATTATGAAGGAATGTATTGTACTCCTTGTGAATCATTTTTTACTTCAAGTCAGCTTGTAGATGGAAAATGTCCTGATTGTGGTAGAGAAGTTCAACCAGCAAAAGAGGAGGCTTATTTCCTTAAATTAAGCAATTATACACAAAGATTAATTGATCATATCAATACACATCCAGAATTTATTCAACCAGAATCCAGAAAAAATGAAATGATGAACAATTTCTTATTGCCTGGATTACAAGATTTATGTGTATCAAGAACCTCTTTTAAATGGGGAATTCCAGTAGATTTTGATGACAAACATGTGGTTTATGTTTGGCTCGATGCACTTAGTAACTACATTACAGGTATCGGATATGATTGTGATGGTAATAGCACTGATCAATTTAATAAATTATGGCCAGCGGATCTACACTTAATTGGAAAGGATATCTTACGTTTCCATACAATATATTGGCCAATTATGTTAATGGCTCTTGATTTACCTCTTCCTAAACAGGTATTTGGTCATCCTTGGTTATTACAACAAGATAATAGCGCAAAAGATGGCGAAGGGGTTAAGATGAGTAAGTCCAGAGGTAACGTACTATATGCCGATGAATTAGTTGAATTATTTGGCGTAGATGCTGTTCGTTACTTTGTATTACATGAAATGCCATTTGAAAATGATGGTGTTATTAGTTGGGAGCTTATTGTTGAAAGATTAAACTCCGATTTAGCAAACACTTTAGGTAACTTAGTAAATCGTACAATTTCCATGTCCAATAAGTACTTTGGTGGAGTAGTAAATAATGCGCAGGTATCCGAAGCTGTAGATGAGGAATTAAAAGCAGTTTGTGTATCCGCAGTTAAGAAAGTTTCTGCAAAAATGGAACAACTACGTGTAGCAGATGCTATCACAGAAATCTTTACGATTTTCAAACGTTGTAATAAATATATTGATGAAACTATGCCTTGGGTTCTTGCAAAAGATGAGGAGAAGAAAGGCCGCCTTGAAACTGTTCTTTATAACCTAGTTGAAGGAATTTTAATAGGAGCAAATCTTTTACATTCCTTTATGCCTGAAACATCTGAAAAAATCTTTAAGCAATTAAATACAGCGGCTAGAACCTATGAAGACTTAGATAAATTTGGTTTATATAAGTCTGGAACAAAGGTTACAGATGCACCTGAGATTCTATTTGCAAGACTTGATTTAAAAGAAGTACTTGAAAAGGTAGCGGAAAAAGAAGCGCAAAAACAAGTTTCAAATGAAAGCAACGAGACAAAGGAGAATGAAACAGTGATCGATATTCCATTAAAAGATGAAATTACTTATGATGATTTTTCTAAATTACAATTCCAAGTAGGAGAAATTATTGCTTGTGAAGAGGTGAAAAAATCTAAGAAACTTCTTTGCTCTCAAGTTAAGATTGGAAATCAAGTAAAACAAATCGTTTCTGGTATTAAAGCTCATTATTCCGCAGAAGAAATGGTAGGAAAAAGAGTTATGGTTCTTGTAAACTTAAAACCAGCAACATTAGCCGGAGTAGTTTCTGAAGGTATGCTTTTATGTGCTGAAAACGAGAATGGAGAATTAGCATTAATGGTACCAGAAAAGACCATGCCAAGTGGTGCTGAAATCTGTTAGTATCCGTAATAATAAGTATTGGTAATGATAAGATATTAGCAATCATAAAATAAAAAGTAAAATAAATAAACGATAAAATAAATAAAACAGGGAAGAAGAAACATACTTAAATAATTCAAAGTATATGTATCTTTTTTCCTGTTTTTTAGTATTCAAATGATTTAAAAGATAAATCATATAATCTCAATATCCAATATCAAATCATTTGTAGGTATAATCTTAAGGTAAAAAATTATCTTAAGATAAGAGTTATAAGTATGTTACTTTAGTTATTGCTTAACAATAGAGGTTGAACCACGTTCAATAAATTTAGCACGGAGTAAGAGTTTGCTAATCGTAACATCATGAATGAGTCCATCTAGTAATAAAAACGCACTTTTGCCTAAATCTATTCGGTCTTGACGAATGGTAGTAAGGGGTGGTGTCAGCTGATTTGCAATTGGTAGGTCATCATAACCGATAACACTGATATCCTCAGGAACTGAAAGCCCGTGTTTTTTCACTTCTGCGATGACTCCTGATGCAATTAAATCACTTGCGCAAATTATAGCCGTTGCACCTTGTTCAATAAATTTTGGAACATGCCATTTCGCACAATCAGGAACATAATATCCAAAATCAATCAATCCTTCTTCAGCAACTAAACTATTCTCTTCCATGCTTTGTATAAAAGCTTGATGGCGTTGATTTGAGACCATTGAGTTTTTCGTACCGTTTAAAAATGCAATCTTTTTATGCCCAAGATTTTTTAAATGGGTCACTGCTTGTGAAATTCCCTCAAAACTATCTGTTCCAACATAACCAACATGATTATTTTCTGAAATATAGTTATCAAGAAGAACCGTAGGAACGGTTGTTTTGGATAGTTGCTTAATCCAGTCATCATGTAAGGTAAATCCAAGTAAAAAAGCACCGCAGAATCCATTTTTGAGCATATACGTATCATATTTTTCTGCTGATTGCATATTAAGATTCGTAGGAATTACAGTTACATCCCAATTTCTTTTGGCAGCAGATAATTTAAAGCCCATAATGATTTCGTAACCAAATTGCTCAATATTTTCATAGTCCATATTCTCTATCATAATGCAGACTTTTTTGTTACCTTTTGCACGCATTTTTTTAGAGGAATATCCCATTTCAACAGCGGTTTCTAGTACAAGCTGTCTTGTTTCTGCACTAATATCACTTGCTCCATTTAGTCCTTTTGAAACGGTACTAACTGCAATACCTAGTTTGTCAGCAATGTCCTTTATAGTGGCCATAATAAGCCCTCCAAATATTGTATTTAAGTTTACTATGTACAGTATAAACCGATTGATATGCTTTTTCAATCTTTGTATGGATTTAATTCTAAAATCAGGTGATTTACATGAGAAAAGTTTCTTACTAGTAAATTAGGATGATTAAAAAATTAAAAATACAATTGACTAAAATTGGAAGTGGTGCTACTATATAATTAAGTTTCGAAAAATATCGAAAATATTTGCTTAATTATTATTTTATAACAAGGGAGGACAAAAAAATGACTTCATTTAAAGAAAACGTTGTTGAAATTCTAAGATTAGATTATGAAACAGATATGAAGCAGGCAAGTACTGTTGAATTATATCATGCAGTGTCTAGGGCAGCTATGTTATCTATAGGTAAAGAATTTTCTAATGAGGCGACAAGTGGAAATGAAAAAAAGGTGTGCTATTTGTCAGCGGAGTTTTTAATTGGTAGGATGGTATATAATAATTTATTAAATCTTGGTCTTTTTCATCAATTTTCAGAGTTAATGTCAGAATCAGGTAGGGACATCCGAATGTTTGAAGAGATTGAAGATGCTGCACTTGGCAATGGGGGACTTGGGAGATTAGCAGCATGTTTTCTAGATTCAGGGGCAACCAATGGAATACGTTTGAACGGATACGGTATACGTTATAAATATGGATTATTTAAGCAATATTTTGAAGATGGTTTTCAAAAGGAAACAGCCGATGATTGGACAAAGGTAGGAGATCCATGGTCTATACGTAATGAAGAGGAGAGTGTAAGGGTTGATTATAAGGACTTTTCAGTATTAGCAATTCCTTATGATATGCCGGTAATTGGATATGGAAAGAAAAAGATTAACCTTTTGCGTTTATGGCAGGCAGAACCTATTGTAAATTTTCATTTTGATTTGTTTAATGATCAAAAGTATGAGAAAGCGGCAAAAGATCGTGTGGAAGCCGAAGCAATCTGTAGCGTTTTATATCCAAATGACACATTGGATGCCGGAAAAAAACTTCGCTTAAGACAACAATACTTCTTTGCAAGTGCGACTCTTCAGGATATTATTCGATCTTATAAGAGAAAATATAAGGATAATTTTGCACATTTTTCAGAGGAGTATGCAATTCAGTTAAATGACACACATCCTGTTGTTGCAATACCAGAATTACTTCGCTTATTAATGGAGAAAGAAGGTTTAACGTTTGCTAAGGCATTTAAAATTGCAAAAGAAACGTTTGCCTATACCAATCATACGATTATGGCAGAAGCTTTAGAAAAGTGGGGTATAAAACTATTTAAATCCATAATACCAGATGTTTATAAATATGTGGTAATGATTCAAAAAGCTCTTCTTAAGGAACTTACAACATTTAAAGTAAAAGAAGAGGATAAGAAGCAATACTATATTATAGATGAAGAGCGTATACATATGGCTAGGTTGGCGATTTTCTCAAGTCACTCAACCAATGGCGTTGCAAGAATTCATACTGATATTTTAAAGAATGATGCATTAAAAGAATGGTATGCTTTATATCCAGAACGATTTAATAATAAAACAAACGGGATTACGCAAAGAAGATGGCTAGCGCTATCAAACATGGAACTTTCGGGATTTATTTCAGATAAAATCGGAAACGCATGGATTACTGACTTAACTAACCTTAAAAAGTTGGAAGCTTTTAAAGATGATACGAATGTAATTAAGCAATTTAATGATATCAAGCAGATTAAAAAAACACAACTTGCTGAATTTATTAAGCAGAATGAAGGGATTACAATATCACCAGATTTTATGTTTGATATCCAAGTGAAGAGATTGCATGAATATAAACGACAACTTCTGAATGCTTTTTCGATTTTAGATATTTACTATGGAATAAAAGAAGGACGAATAAAAGAGTTTTATCCAACAGTATTTATTTTTGGTGCTAAAGCAGCTCCAGGATATTTTAGAGCAAAAGGTATTATTAAATATATCAATGAAATAGCTAAATTGGTGAATAATGATGTGGATGTTAAAGATAAATTACAAGTAGTTTTCGTTCAAAATTATAATGTATCTTATGGAGAAAAAATCTTTCCAGCGGCAGATGTTTCGGAGCAAATTTCAACAGCTGGTACAGAGGCATCTGGAACTGGTAATATGAAGTTTATGTTAAATGGTGCAGTAACGCTAGGAACTTATGACGGTGCAAATGTAGAGATTGTTGCTGAAGCGGGTGAGGATAATAATTATATCTTTGGTGCAAAAGTGGAAGAAATAGGGGCGATTAAGCACACATATAATTCTAGAAAACTTTATGAAGAGAATCCTAGAATTAAGAAAGTTGTTGACACTTTAGTAGATGGTACGTTTGATGATGGTAATACGGGAATGTTTAAAGAATTATACACATCAATTCTTGAAGGGGCTAGTTGGCATCAGCCAGATCATTATTATTTATTACTTGATCTTATTCCTTATATTGAAGCTAAACTTCGAGTGAATGAAGATTACAAGGATATGTATAAGTTTAGAAGAAAATGTTTTATAAATACATGTAATGCAGGAAAATTCTCAAGTGATAGAACGATTAAAGACTATACAGATGATATATGGCATGCATAAAAGATAGTTTTTATTGAAATTTAAAATGTATTTTGTAGGAAATGACGTTTGGTTGCAGTTTATAAAATAAAGGAGAGGCTGTTGCAATACATAGTTAATATGTTTTGCAACAGCCTCTTTTGGAAGAAAGGTTCGAATATTTTATCAAACAGCTGAGATTGTTTGCTCTGCGTGTTTTGCTTGTTTTAATAGAAATTTATAACGATGTTGTATTGCATTTACTTCATAAATGTAAGAATCAATTAAGTCTGGGTCAATTACATTTTCAAAATTCGAGTAAGCGGCTTCTAACGCACGCTGTGTACTTGCTATCTCTCGTAGTAAGGATTCGTTAGGATTATTATATTTCTTTTTAAATAAACTCACGTAAACACTACCTTTCTAATATTTTAAAATATTCCCAATGGGCTTTTAACAATGTATAATTGCTAAAATGATTTAATTTTGTCTGTATGTAATTGGTACCAGTCCAATTATTTATATAGTATAGTCAGAAAATGGTAACATTATACCTGCCACGGATATTTTTATAAAAAAATTGAATACAGGTCTATACAATTAAATGACGAATATATATATAGAAAGACAACCCTAAATGAAAGGTGATACATTCTTATGACTACATATATTGTAATAGGCGTAGTTCTTGTGCTAGCTATTTTTCTAGTTATTTATTTGTGTAAACATCATGCAAACTTTGTTTTTAACTTATTGCTCCGTACTATATTTGGTATCACATGTGTATATCTACTTAATTTTGTATTTGAGCAAGTAGAAATAATGACAATGGTAGGTATTAATGTATTATCCATAGCAGCAGTAGGTTTGCTTGGTATCCCAGGAATTCTTTTATTATATGGCGGTACATTCATTTTGAGAAAATAGTAAAACTATAATTGGGATATGCATGTGGATAAAACATGCATATCGTGAATAATTACAGAAAATAGGACAACTATTGTTGATAACTACAAATTCATAGGTAGACATGGGTAAGTTAGAAAATAGTTTGCATAAAAAATCAATGAAAATATATGCATTAAGTAGAAGAAATAAAAGTCTGGAAGAAAGAATTGACAGACTTTTTTTATTGAAGTATCATAGATTTATCAGTTAAATATAAAGTATTAATGATTCTATAAACTCGGTTTATCTACTGAAAATTCTGTATTGTTGTATAAATGATTTTTAGAATTTGAATGAATATATGAATTTTAAAAATCCAAATAAACATTATATCTATTTCTAAAAATAATTATATTCCCTACTTATATAATCTTTTTTAAACAGAGTATCTATTTTACTATTCTAATAGCAAAGCATCTATGATTTTATCTGTGCTAAAAATCTAATTAAATCAATGTCTTTTTTTCATATCTAAATTAATCTAATTATATTAAATTCTTAACATGAGCTATTTCAAGAACTCTTATGAGATTAAATCCAAATAATTATAATGAAAATTATATATATAATTAAAAAATACTTGTAAGATATTATATTAAATATTTCAATATATAGTTCTTAAAATCTATAGGAATTACATCATATCTATAGAACTACATCTTTTAAATCCTAAATTAATTCAAACTATTTGATTCTAGTTTTCTATACTTATTTTCCGTTATATAGAGGGGTTGAAAAAATTAAATGGAAGGGAGTGAATGATTTGCTTAAAATCGTATGTTTATCAATCATTGTTTTTATTGCCTTAATTCAAGACATTAAAACATATAAAATAAAAAATATAACAATCATAGTAGGGCTATTGATGGGGGGATTATTCTTAATTTTTGAGAAAGACCTACAGACTATCTTAATGTATCTATGTGGAATGGGTTTACCAATTCTAATACTTATGCCCCTATTCATACTTCGTATGTTTGGTGCCGGTGATATTAAATTATTTTCAGTGATCGGATTGTTTTTAGGTCCACAGATGGTTTTAAAAGTTATCGTGGTTTCATTTTTTCTTGGTGCTGCATTGTCTTGTTTTAAATTATTTAAAAACCGCAATATAAAGCAAAGGGCAAATTATTTTATTCAGTATATAAAAGGTGTTAGTTATTGCAGGGAATTAGAATATTATGATGCAAAAGGGGACAATTACAAAAATGCGATCCACTTTTCAATTCCTATATTCGCGGCACTTTGCGTACAACTTATTTTATTAGGAGGTGCTAAATGAGTGAAATTCTTGCAATTTTAGATAAAGAAAAAGAATATCTAGAACAACTTATCCATTATATAAAGCTAAAAGAAGGATTTAATTTTACTATCGTTGCATTTACAGATGAGAGTGCATATTTAGAGTATGAGGCGGAAAATAGTGTTGCTATTTTACTATATCAAAATGATTATCATGATATTGTTATGGAACAAAGTAGCGCGAAACAAAAAATTGCTTTAGTTGAAACCATGATTACATCCGATGATGAGAATAAGAAAAGTATTTTTAAATACCAGTCCGTTGAAATTATTATAAAAGAAATTCTAAAGTGTTATGAGGGAACTCACAAAATTCATATTAGGGAGACTGTAAATAGTGATTTATGCGTTATAGGAGTTTGTTCTCCAGCACAAGAACCAAGCTCAAACCTTATAAGTTTATCCCTTGCCTATGAATACGGTAAAACTAGAAAAACACTTTTGTTAAGTTTTGATCCATTTCTTAACTCTAAAATATTAGGTGTAAGAGAAGAAATACAAGGAATCTCTGAATTAATATATTTTATGAAACAGAAAAATAATAACCTATCCCTTAAAATTAATTCAATTGTAGATAAAAAAGAAACATTTGATTATATCGCGGGAGTTTCTCATTGGATTGATCTTTTTGAATTGATGGAAGAGGAAACAAACAAGTTATTAAATGAAATTAAAACGAATCTAGGTTATGATGTTATTATTATAGATATGGGGAATTTTAATCACTTTACATTAGCTCTTATGGAACATTGCGATTACATATATCAGGTTATGAATAAAGGGGAGTTACATCGGGAGAAGGATCGGGAATTTCGAAGGCAAGTAATTCTAAAAAAAGATGAATTGTTTGCAAAAAAGATATTTCAAATAGCATCATTAAACTTAGAGCTAGACATAGATTTATGGGTGTCTATAAAAGAAGGGAAATTTAATCAATTTGCAAAAGAATTGATTGTAAGGGAGGGACTATTAATTGGAACCGGAGAGAGACTATAAAAAAGAGCTTCAAGAACGAGTTATGGATAAAATAGACCTTTCAAAAGAAATTGATGATAATGAGCTTTTAGATATGATAGATATAGTTATAAAGAACAAAAGCAGAGATTATTACTTAAGTATAAAGGAAAAGCAGCAGTATCGAAAAGAAATTTTTAATTCTATACGTCGGCTGGATGTTTTACAAGAACTTGTGGAAGATTCATCAATTACTGAAATAATGATTAATGGAGCAAGTAATATTTTTATAGAGAGAAATGGTAGAATCACAAAATGGGAGAAAAAATTTGAGTCTAACCGTAAATTAGAAGATGTAATTCAGCATATTGTTGCAGGCTCCAATCGTATTATCAATGAGGCAAGCCCTATTGTTGACGCCAGACTTAGTGATGGCTCTCGTGTTAATATTGTTCTTCCACCAATTTCTTTATGTGGACCAATTGTAACAATCAGAAAGTTTCCAGAAGAAACGATGACCATGGACAAGCTTGTAAAAATCAAATCATTACCTGAAGAAGCAGCTGAATTTTTGAAAAAATTAGTAATCTCGGGGTATAACATTTTTGTAAGTGGTGGAACGGGAACAGGTAAAACAACATTTTTAAATGCTTTATCTAACTATATACCAGGTGATGAGCGCATTATAACAATCGAAGATTCAGCTGAATTACAAATTAAAAACATACCAAATTTAGTTAGTTTAGAAGTTAGAAACGCAAATGTTGAAGGGGATAATGAGATTAGTATACGTGATTTAATTAAGTCTAGCCTTAGAATGCGGCCGGATCGAATTGTGGTAGGAGAGGTAAGAGATGCATCTAGTATTGATATGTTGCAAGCACTTAATACTGGGCACTGCGGAATGAGTACTGGTCATGCCAACTCTCCGACGGATATGCTATCAAGGTTAGAAACCATGGTTTTATTGGGAGCAGATATTCCACTTTTAGCTGTAAGAAAGCAAATAGCATCTGCAATCGATATCATAATTCAGTTGGGGAGATTAAGAGATAAGTCAAGGAGGGTTATGGAAATCTCAGAAGTTTTGGATTGTGTAAACGGAGAAATCCGTATGAATTGTTTATATAAGTTTGAAGAAGAAGGTGAAACTGCCGATGGACTGGTATTAGGTAAGCTAAGTAAAACAGAAAATTCACTGTTTCATCAACATAAATTATTAAAAGCAGGGTTATCCGTTTGAAAAGATAAGGATAATAAACAGGAGGAAAAGTGATTTCAAATTATTCAGATTATGAATTTACACAAAAAGAACTTTTAACTGTTATTGCAAAAGGAGTAATTCTTTGCTGTGTGGTTGGATTTATTTTTTATCGTAGTTTACTTGGAATAATAATACTTTTACCATATGTTTATTTCTATACCAAAGAACAGAAAAATAAATATATGATATTAAGAAAACAAAGGTTAAGTATTGGATTTCGAGATGGTATAAGATGTATATTAGCGGCCCTAGAAGCTGGGTATTCATTGGAAAATGCCATGGGTGAAGCAATTACTGATTTAAAATTGATGTATAACGATGAAACAGAAATCATTAAGGAATTCTTGCATATACAAAGGCAAGTAAAAAACAACGTAACTATTGAAGAAGCAATGGAGCAATTTGCACTTCGTAGTGGTATTGAAGATATTGAAAGCTTCGCAGAAGTATTACTAACGGCGAAACGAACAGGCGGAGATATCGTTAAAGTAATAAGAACCACTAGCAATGCTATTAGTGATAAATTAGAAGTTAAGCGCGAAATTATAACAATGATTACTGCAAAGCAATTTGAAGTAACGATTCTAAAAGTAATTCCCTTTGGAATTATATTATATCTATGGCTAGGTTCACCTGGCTTTCTAGATCCTCTTTATCATAATCTATTTGGTATCGTTTTTATGACAATCATTTTAGTCCTATATATTTTTATTAATAAAGTGGCAAATAACATAACCAATATTGAAATATAGCAAAGGAGGGGAGTTAGTGTCTCTTATTGGATTCGTTGTTTTTCTATTGTTTTTTCTGATGATGTTTCTTTCTAGAAACTACAATAAAGAGTATTTTATGCAATTAGATAAAAATGAAGATCCACTTCGAATTATCTATCCTTTGATTTTTTATATAAAGATTAAAATTTCTAAAATAATTAAACCAAAGGAGCATACACAACGCAAACGCGTATTTGAGGAGCTATATATAGGGAAAGCTAATGAAATGCAAAATCTATATTTTTATAGGAAAATCTCACTTATGGTTGTGGTAGGGATGGCTTCGTTATTACTTGCTATATTTGCAGATTTATCTGCAAAAAGCAAAAGTCAATATATATTTGGAAATCAACTTATTAGACCAGTTATGGGAGTTGGTGAGGAATCCATAAATGTTGAATATGCAACGAAAAACGGTATCGCAGGAAGCGTTGACGTTAAAGTTAGTGAAAAGCAAATAAATGATGATAAAGTAGAAGCTTTATTTGAAGAGGCTAAATTGTATATCGATAGAGAAATGTTAGGTAGTAATCAATCTACCAATGAGGTGACTTCCAACCTAAATCTAGTAACTAAAATACCAAATACAAGTATAAAAATTAAATGGAGTGTAAGTGATTCAACATATATAAATGAACAAGGAGTTCTTCGGAATGAAGAGTCACCAAAAGAGGGCGTGTTAGTAGAGCTAGTAGCAGAGTTATCATATTATGAGCATCAAATATTATATAGCCTGTATATTCGGATTCTACCGAAAGAATATTCTGAGATAGAAATATTTAATAAAGCGTTAAATGAAGCTTTAATTGAAATTGATCAATCCACAAGAAAAGAGGATTCACTAAAATTACCTGAGAAAGTAGGTAACTATTCTTTATTTTGGAACTTAAAGAATGAAAATTCATCTATCTATCTATTATTGCTTGGGCTCGTAGCAAGTTTTTGCATTATGTTAGGTATGGAATCAACACTAAAAAGTAAACAAAAGCTAAGAAATTTGCAAATGTTAATTGATTATCCTGAAATCGTAAGTAAGTTTACCTTGCTATTAAATGCTGGTATGACCATTCGTGCAGCGTTTGAAAGAATAACTTTAGATTATTTAAAGAAAAGGAGGAGAGAAGATAGTAATCCGAAAAAGAAAAAGGAGGTGGGGAGATATGCTTATGAAGAGTTAGTTGTGGCCGTAAGAGAGTTAGAACTTGGAAAACCAGAGGCAATGGTATATGACGCTTATGGGCAAAGGTGCTCTTTAATGTGTTATTTAAGATTTAGTACGATTATTGTTCAAAATATGAAAAAAGGTACAAAAGGAATTGTACCAATGCTTGAATTAGAAGCCTTGGATGCGTTTACAGAACGAAAAGAAACCGCCAAACGTTTAGGTGAGGAGGCTGGAACTAAGTTACTTGGACCTATGGTTGGAATGCTTTTCATTGTTTTATTGATTGTTTTGGTTCCTGCATTTTTGAACTTTAGTTTTTAGTAATATACATAGGATTATGATTTTTCAAGGAATGTCATTATAACAGAAACAGACATCATAACAAAAAAGAGAGGAAGAAAGATATGATAAACGTAGTAAAAAGATTTTTAAAAGAAGAAGATGGTATAGGAGTAGTTGAAATTATTTTAATTTTAGTAGTGCTCATTGGACTTGTTTTAATATTTAGAACAAGTATTACACAGTTAGTGAAAGACGTATTTGATGATATTTTAGATGATGTTGGTACAATTAATAATGATTAATAAGCTTATAATATCTACCCATTCTTATAAGTAGGAGGTTATATTATGTGCAGAAATCAAAAAGAAGGTTCTATCACTGCGTATTTAACATTAATCTTATTTTTGATATTAGCTATAATCACTACCAGTGTTGAAGCAGCAAGAGTATCCACTGCAAAAGTTTATGCAAATCGGGTATTAAACACAGCAATGAGATCTACGCTAGGTGAATATTACTTACCACTTTATGAAAAATATCATCTTTTTGGCTTAGATATTGGATATGGTGATGTAAACAAAAATGAGGCGGAATTAATAAATAGAATTAAGCAAACGATGGAGGATAGCTTACATCCAGAAATCAATCCTTTGTACTTACATTTTAATGCAAATAAAAATTTTCTAATATGTAATCTTACTGTAGATTCCGTTACTTTAAATGAGCGTAGATCAATTATTGATAAGAATGGGGATATATTAAAGAAGCAAGCAATTCAGTATCAAAAGTATGATTCTGCAGCAGATTTACTCACTCAATTCTTGCAAAAGTTTAATCTTTTAGCATCAACAGAAGAATCTAATGAATTACTAAATGAAAAGCTTGAAGTGGAAACAAAGCTATATGAAATTGATAAAAAGATGCTTGAGTTAATTAAGTATATTGACGGTTTTGAAGTAGATGAGAATGGTATTAAACTAAGTAAAAAAGGTAAGCCATTAACGGTTAGTAATTATGCTAAAAGAATAGTTAATTTCTCAGTTTCTCAGGATTCTGTGCAAATTAACAATTCAGCGTTGTATGCAGAAATCCAAGGGAAGTATGTAAGTCCAAGTAATATTATTCGTGATTTAATATCAAAGGGAGAGGAAGCTGTTGATAAAAAAGAACAATGGGAGGATTATGAAGATGAGCTAGATGAGTTATTAGAAGAGGATGACTATTTAAATCCTGTTTATCTTGCAAAGGTTATGAGTTTAAGAAGTTCTATTCGAAGTGCAAGAAATGCATATCAAGATTGTATTACGGATATAAATTCAAAACAAAGCAATTTAGAAACACTTGTTATAGGTACTTTAGGATCCATAGAGAGTGCTTTAAGTTGTATTGAATCCATAAATGATTCAAGAAGAGAATCAAGCTCTTATGTTGACTCTCTAATAGATAGTGTAGCTGCAGCAAAAGATAAATTAGAGCAAAGCTTTTATGAAGAATTATTAAGAAGTTCGGATGAGATGAAAGCATATACCGATGAAACGGTATCAAAAATAAGTATCATATACAACATTACGCAAATGAAAGAAACGTTACAAAGTAATAAAGAAGTATTAAATAATATAAATAAAAAAGGTATTCCGCAGTTTTTTGTTGGATCCTTAAACTCATGGAAAAATGAATTACAAACAATTGATTCGATGTTTAAACAATATAGTCATAGTGGTCTAGCAATAGACTATAGTAGTTTTAAATTAGAAAAAGAGAGTAATAAAGTACTTAGTACATTTAAGAGCTTAATTAATTCAGGTATTGCAGGATTAGTAATAGAAGACATGGATCAATTATCGAAAGCAAAGCTACCAGAGGGAAGTTTAATTTCTACCTCAATGAGTATAGGAAAAGAAAATTCAAATGTAGCTATGGATGAAATGCTATCGAATGCGACAAAAGAAAAGAATAACAATGAAATGATAGGGACCTTTGACCAAGCAGGAATATCCATTGGCAGTGTCCTTGCAGAAGGTGGAAACAAAATACTTGAGAATATTTTATACATTGCATACTTGGAGGATCATTGTTCTGATTATTTGTTAAAAGATACAACTGGTGAACAAGTCTTAAATTATGAACTTGAGTATATTTTATTTGGAAATACTACAGACAATGAAAATGCCGAGGCAACGGCCACGAGAATAGTTCTAATACGTACCATTGTAAATTTATTGCATGTCTTTACAGATTCTCAAAAAAATAGTACAGCACTATCGTTTGCCACTGCATTAGTGGGATTTTCAGGATTGCCGTTCTTAGTAAGCGTAACAAAGTATATTGTTTTATTTGTTTGGGCATTTGAAGCAGCACTTGTTGAAACTGCATCAATTATGTTAGGCAAAGACGTCCCAATACTTACAACTAGAGAAAACTTTACACTAGAGTTTACGGAAGTGCTTAGTATGAGCAAAGAAAAGATTATAAGTAAGGCTAAAGATTATGAGAGTGTAAAAAATGGCCTTTATTTTGGCTATAAGGATTATATTCGCCTATTTTTATTAGTACAAAATAAAACAAAGCAGAATTATAGAACCATGGACCTTATACAGGAAAACTTAAGATACGTATACGATAGTGACTTTTTATTGTCTAGATGTATTACAAATTATGAAGTAAATGTTAGGTTTGAAATGCCTCAAGTATTTTTATCTATGCCTTTTATTACGGATCAAGATATGAAATCTGTACGCGGATATGAGTATGATATAAATGCTGCTGTTTCTTATTAAAAAATATAATACGGTAAGATCTCTGTTTTTTTACATAATATATGTTCAAATTAACCAATAACAATAATTTTATTTCTCTCTCCAAGAAATCATTTGCAAAAACCATGTGTGAAAAAAACAGAGGTCTTACCGTATTATGATAGGAGCTTATGGTATGAAAAAGCTAAAAAATAAAAATGAGTTATTAACAGCATCCTTAACGGTAGAGGCTGCCATTGTACTTCCTATATTTATATTTACTTGCTATGCTTTTTTATTTTTCTTTTACTTAATTGGGATTCAAGAAAATTTACATAACGCATCAACAAAAGCATGTGAAACCGTAGCTTCTTATGGCTATCTTGTTCGGTATATTGAAAATAGGGGGGAAGAGTTAAAAGAAAAAGAAAATCAAAATTCTGATCAGGATAACGATGATAAGGAAAGTAGTAATAAGAATGCTGATGAAGATGAAGAAAAATTAGTATCTGGGATTGAGGATAGCGAGTTAGCAACCTTACTTTACTGCTTAACGGATGCTACATTAATTAAGTCTTATGTAAAAAAACATATGACTATAAATAATAATTTAAGCCTATTTATTAAAGGTGGGTATAGCGGAATTTCATTTTTAGGATCGAACTTATATGATGAAGATGAATTTGTAACAATTAAGATGTCATACAAAGTAAAAACTCCTGTCTTTTCTGAAATATTACCGAGTTTTTCTGTTGTGCAAAGTGTTCGTATGCATAGTTTTAATGGTTATGCAGTATCTAAAAAAAGCGGTGAATCAAAGGTCGACCCAGATGAAGAAATGGTCTATGTTACTGAAAGTGGCACAGTTTATCATACTTACAGTGATTGCACTCATATAAAAATAAACCTAGAGCAAGTGAGTATAAATGATATTTCCAATAAGAAAAACGATAGTGGAGGGAAGTACTATGGGTGTGAGGGGTGTGTGAAATCCAAAGCTGAAGAATTAGAACAAACACAGGCAACTGTCTATATTACCAAATATGGTACACGGTATCACATCTCAACAAGTTGTAGTAAGATAAAGCGTAGTGTAAAGCAGATAAAGTTATCAGAGGTAGGAAATAAAAACAAATGTAGCAAATGTGCATCAAGAGCGGGAGGTAAAAATTGATACTAGAATATATGAAAATAAATGCAATTGCACTAATTATCAATGGTCTAGTGTTTTTATTGCTCCTAATCTGCAGTGTTGATGATATTCATAAAAAAACGATTCATCTAAAAAAATTAATTATATTTATGATTCCGATTGTTATAGGAACACTAATTCGTACTGATATTGGAATTATCCAATGCATAACCGGAATGATAGTCGGAGTTTTATTTATTGTAATTAGTAAAGTAACACGTGGAGCAATAGGTATGGGTGATGGTCTTTTACTATGTGTGACTGGATTAGGACTTGGTATATGGAGAAATCTTGAGATGTTATGCTATGCCTTACTATTTGCAGCAATTTATTCAAGCATTTTATTAATTCGTAATTTTAGAAATCGTAAAAGGAAAATTCCCTTTGTTCCATTTTTATTTCTGGGATATATATGCTGTATATTGCTTGGAGGAATCATTTAATGAATGAAAAAAGAAATAAATCGGAATCTTCTTTTAAAGAGTTGCCTGCAAGCCTTACTGTGGAAGCCTCTATTATCGTTCCAATGGTATCTGTGATTGTATTTTTAATTATATACTTTAACTTTTATTTACACGATCGAGTGAAGTTTGAATCACAAATGCATAACTTGGCCCTGGAGGGGTCAAACCTAATTCAATATAGTATTACCAATGATGGTAGTGTTAATGAGCTTAATCGTAGTATCTTTTATTTCTTTCTTGATAGTAAAACAGAAGAGAAAAAATATTTAAAAACAACGATTACCAATACCTTTAATCATGGCTTATTTATCGGCAAATTAGAAGAACTAGCAGTAGATACAAGTTTAACTAATATTACATATCAAGGGATTTTATCTTATAAGATTCCACTTCTTAGTGTTTTTCGTATGTTTTCATTGGATACGATAGAAGTTCCATTTAAGGTAAAAGCACCAATATTTCCAAGAGAAGAGACAACAAGGATTCTAGATGTTGCATTAAGGACTGGTGAAAGTATAAAAGGCGTTGGAAATGCAATTGATAAAGTGGTTGAAGTTTTAAATGCAATTCGTTAAAAGTGCTTGTTAAAAAAACTTGGAGGATTAGGATGATTACTGAATATAAAAGAGATATGTATCATAATTATCTTGTTATTCATGATGAAGATTTGATTTCTAGTGACTATCATGAGCAGGTGCTAAAATACAATGAAATTGCAGGGCACCTTAAGTTTGAGAGTAGAATGTTTGACAAGAAAAAGTATGCATACTATGAGATTAATGGCTTACAAGTATTATCTAGTGTTTTTGAAAAACATACCGTTCAATATTTGGAGTTAAAGCGGATTTTTAAGGGAGTTATCGAAGGAGTCAACGCTGGGAAAGAATTCTTACTAAATGAGAATCATTATATTCTTTCACCAAATATGATTTTTTTTGAAATATCAAAATCACAGATTAAACTATGTTATTTCCCAGGGTATGGAAGTCAACTAAGAATACAACTACATAATTTGTTTGAATTTTTTATGAATAAAGTTAATTATAACGATCAAGCAGCTGTTTTGCTAATATATAAATTATATATGAAAAGTAAAGATGAAGCTTGTACCATGCAACAATTAATCGATATTTTAGAAGAAAATATAAATGTTGATGCAACAAACCAACAAGCTATGGCATTTAATAACCAACTGAATGTAGTTAATAAGGAGTCATCTATTGATGAAGAAAAAAATAAATCTTTGAGTGTTTTTAATAAGCAAGATACTCAAGTTGATATAAAAGGTTCTAATCAATTTAAAAAACCAAAGGAGATTAAAACAGCTTCTAAAAAAGGACTGATAGAAGAATCCGGATTAAATGTAAATCATTCAGTAAATAATGTGTTTCATAAACTTCCATTTGTGTCAGAACGCGTGGAAGGTGAAGAAGAAATCTTATACTATCCATTAAGTTGTTATGTTTTATGTGTTGGAAGCATTGTTGGTGCAATTGTTCTTTATATTCTAGCGTATAAAAAGAGGTTTATTTTCCAAGAATTAAGGCCAAGTATTGATCCTGTGAAAAGTATTTCTTTATTAATTGTTTTAGCTGTTATTATCGTATATGTATCCATTAAGATATTTGATAAAAAACATAAAGTAAGTAAAATGGTACCTAAAATTGATTATTTACAACCATCATTAACTACAATTGTTAATACAGAGGACAGTACGGTTTTAAAAAAGTCTACAAATCTTGAGCCTTTTCGTTTACATTCCCTTAATGCTTCATGGAATCAAGATCCACAACAAAAGGATGAGATGGATGAGGAAGAAAGAACTGTTATGCTAACAAATTTTTCAATGCAAAGTCTAGTTAAACTCATTCCTGTTGATAAAGATACATATGATGTAATCCAGATTGAAGAGTTTCCCTTCTTTGTCGGTAAATTAAAAACTCATATAGATGTTCACATACCAAGTCCTACTATTAGCAGATTTCATGCAAAAATTATTAAGGAAGATAGTGACTATTTTATAGCGGATTTAAACTCAACCAATGGTACATATGTCAATGGAGAGATAGTGAAGGGAAATGAAAAAAGAAAAATAGAACATGGGAATGAAATTGCTTTTGCTAATATAAATTATATATTTAATTGTATGTAAAGAAAGGGACTTTACAAAATAGGTTAAGTTTAGACACTATTTTGATTAAGTCCCTTTGTATTTATAAAGAACCAAAACTATGGATAAAATAAAAAAGAATGCAAATACTTTCGGTAAAAAACATATTAAATTAAGAGTCTTTATACGAAAGTTGTAAAATATAGCACTGCATAGTATAATATTCGTTAATTGATGAGCTTAAAAGATATTATGTTTGTTGGAGGATTTCGAATGAAAAAATATATTATGGCATTAGATCAAGGAACTACAAGCTCACGTTGTATCTTATTTGACAAGCAAGGAAATGTCTGTGGAGTAGCACAAAAAGAGATAACTCAAATATATCCTAAAACGGGTTGGGTTGAGCATAATCCTATGGAAATATGGTCATCTCAAATTAGCGTTGCAGCAGAAGCAATGGCATCTATTGGTGCAAAATCTGAGGATATTTATGCAATTGGAATTACAAATCAAAGAGAGACAACAGTTGTATGGAACCGTATTACAGGCGAGCCAATCTACAATGCAATTGTATGGCAATGTCATAGAACAGCAGACATGATAGAGGATTTAAAGAAACAAGGATACGACAAAATTATACATAAAAAGACAGGATTAATTCCTGATGCTTATTTTTCCGGAACAAAGATTAAGTGGATTCTAGATCATGTAAAAGGTGCAAGAGAAGAGGCTTTAAAAGGTAATTTATTATTTGGAACCGTAGACTCATGGTTGATATGGAACTTAACAAAAGGAAAAGAGCATGTAACAGACTATACCAATGCATCAAGAACAATGCTATTTGATATTAGAAATTTATGTTGGGATGATGAAATCTTATCTATATTAGATATTCCAAAATCAATGCTTCCAAAAGTACAAGCATCAAGTTCATTATTTGGTTACACTGCACCGGGACTACTAGGTGGAGAAATTCAAATTGGTGGAGTTGCTGGTGACCAGCAAGCCGCATTATTTGGTCAATGTTGTTTTGAGCCAGGAGAGGTTAAAAATACTTATGGGACAGGCTGCTTTTTACTAATGAATACTGGTACAAATGCAATTGAATCAAAGCATGGGTTACTTACTACAATTGCAGCAAGTTGCGAAAATAGTGTAGAATATGCACTAGAAGGTAGCGTTTTTGTTGCTGGGGCAGCAGTACAATGGCTTCGAGATGAGTTAAGAATGATTAAGAACGCCGAACAATCTGAGGAGTATGCAGTTGACGTTGAGGATACGAATGGGGCATATGTTGTGCCAGCTTTTACTGGACTTGGTGCACCTTATTGGAATCCGTATACAAGAGGTACTATTGTTGGAATTACAAGAGGGTTTAATAAGGAACATTTGATTCGCGCAACATTAGAGTCTTTAGCTTACCAAACCTATGATGTTTTAAAGGCTATGGAAAAGGATTCAGATTTAGCTCTTAGAATATTAAAGGTGGATGGAGGAGCAAGTGCTAATAACTTTTTAATACAGTTTCAAGCAGATATACTAGACTCAGAAGTTCATAGACCAAAATGCATTGAAACAACAGCATTAGGTGCTGCATATCTTGCAGGTCTTTCTACTGGTTACTGGAAAGATAAAAAAGAAATTAAAGAGAATTGGACATTGGGAGGGCAATTCTTACCTAGTATGGTAGATGAAAAGAGAGAAGAACTATTAAAGGGATGGAAACGAGCAATTAAATGTGCACTTGCATGGGCTGAGGAAGGATGATAATTTGATTCAAGATATAAGAACTTATTTCTTAGAAAAAGGATATCGATCCATTTCTGTAAATATTGAAAATATTAATATTTATTATTTAAACAAAGAGCAGGGAGTAAACGTTGCTGTTCTTCTTCATATGTCAACTGGATCAGAGTTCACAAAAGATCAATATCAAAATATATTAAGGCAGATTTACTCTCGTTTTAATAATGGGATGTATCAAAGCATTCATTTGATTAGTTTAATTGCTACGCCTGAGATAAACAAAGTACGTTTGTTTTGTGAAGAGGGCATGGATACTTGGATTATAGATCTAAATTATCGGCGAATTATTAGATATGAAAATCAAGTAAATGATTTCTCAACGCTGTATAAAGAGCTAGAAAGAGTAATAAGCAAGGATATTTTTAATTCAAATAATACAGATTCAAGGAATACAAGCTCCTATACTACTGATCCTAATAGGGGTGGTAAATCTTTCGATAGTAATTATCAAGGTTATCAGGGATTTGAAAGCAATCATGAGTGGGAAAAATCTCGCAATCACCCATTGAGAAGAAATAAAAAACTGCCATTTGAAATAACTACGCTTATTTTAATTGCAATAAATGTTGTAATATTTTTAAGCATGGATTTATTTCATTTAGAAGATAAAGTGTATACTTATGGAGCATTGTACTGGCCAAGTATTGAATATGCTAATGAGTATTATCGTCTATTAACCAGCATGTTTATTCATGGTTCAATGGATCATTTGTTCAACAATATGTTAGTTCTTTTGTTTATTGGTGATACTTTAGAAAGAACTGTTGGAAAAATTAAGTATTTAATCATATATTTTGCTTCTGGAATCATTGCAGGGTTTGTTTCTATGAGTTATAATATGGGAAAAGGTGCACTTGTGCAAAGTGTAGGTGCTTCGGGAGCTATCTTTGGTGTCGTTGGTGCAGTTGCTTTTTTAGTTATCGTCAATAAGGGAAGGCTAAAAGATATTAGTACAAGACAGATTTTTATATTTGTAGCATTAAGTTTATATGGTGGTTTGAGTAGTCAAGGTATTGATAATGCTGCTCATATTGGAGGATTAATAGCTGGAGTATTAATATCGGCTGTATTATATCTATTCCAAAAAAAGAGGGGGATAATATAATTGAAAATTCATATATACTATGGTGGCAGAGGTTTAATAGAAGATTCAACCATTTATGTCATGAATAAAATAACGGAAGTACTAGAGGAACTTCGCGTAGAGGTAACAAGGTTTAATTTATTTGAACAAAAGAATGGAATTGCAATGATGCCAAATTCTTTAAAAGATGCAGATGGAGTGGTGCTTGCAGTTAATGTAGAGTGGTTTGGAATTGGCGGATATATGCAACAGTTTCTTGATGCATGTTGGTTGTATGGTGATAAAGAAAAAATAAAGAGCTTATATATGTTTCCTTTAGTTATAGCGAATACTTTTGGCGAAAAAGAAGCAGAGCATGCACTTAAAAAATCATGGGAGCTTTTAGGTGGAATTGCGTGTGAGGGAATCAGTGCATATGTAGAAAGTCCAGCAGAGTTTGAGACAAATTCTGAATATGCAAAAGTAATTGAACGTAAAGCTGAAAATTTATATCGTATGATTAATCAAAAAGCAGTGATATTACCTAATAGTAACAATGCTATGATTAATAAAGTACAAAATACATCCACATTAAAATTAACGCCACAAGAGAGCGAACAATTATCGAAGTATGTCTCGGATGATACTTATGTTAAAAAGCAAAAGGAAGACATAGAAGAATTGGCGTTATTGTTTAAGGGAATGTTGAATAATAACAATGAAGATTCAAAAGATATGTACATTAAAAACCTTAAGGATAATTATAAACCACAAGGGAATGACTTTGCTGCTTCTTTTGCAATTGATATAACAGATCTAAATAAAACCTTAATTATTGAGGTTATTAATAACAATTTAAATTGTTACTATGGCGAAAAGGCAGATGCCCAGGTTACTGCAAAAACTACAATTGAGGTTATGAATAAATTAGTGAATGGACGAACAACGTTCCAAGGAGCATTTATGTCCGGAGAATTAAGTGCGAAAGGCAATTTTAAGACCCTACGTACCTTTGATCAACTATTTCAATTTAATGTATTATCTTAAAAGGTAACGGAGTATAAAATTTTTTAGTAGATTTAATATAAGTTAAAGCCATATGGGATAACTGACAGATGGGAGAAAAAATGTTTCGACTTTGGGCTAAGATTTTTAAGGATAATCGTATGCTACGGGATATGGTTGTTTGTAATGATAAAGAAGATATGACAAGAACGCAGAAAGTTTTTGCTGCAATCGACGAAATTTGTTATACGTTTGATCTTTCAAAGCCGATATGGTTGGATGCAACAATAGCAGATTTTAAAAGACATGATAAGACAAGATTTACAAGGGATAATTTTATTGATACAATTGAATTCGACTATTTAGAGATACATGTAATCGAGGAAGATTAATGTGGTAGGAACCAAAAGATGTTCCTATAATCAGATTGACGGTGCAAAGGGCGCACCTTTTATCAGAAGTTAAAAAGCAACTTCTGATAAGCTATATTATAGGAACCAAAAGATGTTCCTATAATCAGATTGACGGTGCAAAAAGCGCACCTTTTATCAGAAGTAAAAATCACTTCTGATAAGCTATATTATCGGGGAAATGTAGCAGTTTATTGTTTTGTAAGGGAAAGGAATTTTACATGAAGAAAACTTTATTTTTTCAAGGTGAGTTAATAGTATTGGGGATGCTATTTATGTTCACTTTAGGTGCCTGTAGGAAGGAATCAAGCGATTCTGGTGAGAATACAGCATCGAATTTTGTAGTTAAGACAATTGATCCAGATGTAACTTCAGTTCCTATTGATGAAAAAGCAATAGAAGAACAAAAACAAGACTTAAGTATTTTATATTCACAAAAGGATGAGGAGTCTCTTAGTGAGGAAACAGATGATGGGGATGTTGAAGCCCAGAACCTTGAGACTGCAAGCGAGAGTACTAGTGAGGCTGAGGATTTAATACAAGTATTTTTAGATAGTGTTGGAAGTATTAGAAAACCTTCTAAAGATGAGAAAGTACTTCAAACCATTGTGGATTCTGTAATGGCAATGCCAGCTGCTTCAAAAGTGAAATTTAATTCCGTAAATGCAGCTACATTAGCCGCATGCTTTTATTATGAGGATATTTCACCTGAAACCTATTTAAGAATGGAAAATAAATCTTATAGCGAAGCATGCACGATTGGAATTGATAATTTACAGTATGTTCGTGTATTACATTTTGGCTTTGATGGTGAAATTTACATTGGAGAAATGGTTGTTAATAAATTAATAGCGAAAGATATTGTTGCAATATTTAAAGAATTATTTGATGAGGGATATCCAATTGAGCAGATGGTCCTTGTTGACGAATACGATGCAGATGATAATTTAAGTATGGAAGCAAATAATACGTCTTCTTTTAATTATCGTGTTGTTGAAGGAACATCAACTTTATCTAAGCATGCATATGGATTAGCAATTGATATAAATCCAAAATATAATCCACATGTTCGTACCATTGATGGTAAGGAAGTTATTTCCCCTGAAAGCAGTGAAGAGTACGCAGATCGTACACAAGAGAATCCTTATTATATACAAAAAGATGATGTTTGTTATAAAGCATTTACAAGACGAGGATTTACTTGGGGTGGAGAATGGGAAAACTCAAAAGATTATCATCATTTTCAAAAGGTATTTGAATAAAGATAATAGGGATACTTAAAAGACCAACAAGTATTGTTAGTTGCTTTTAAAGCATATGACATGCTATAATATAAGCTCTCTAAAGTAATAAACACCAAGAAAGGTATGGTGTAACTTATGTCATACACAGCACTTTATAGAAAGTTTCGTCCTGATGATTTTAATGATGTTAAGGGACAGGATCATATAGTAACAACATTGAAAAATCAAATAAAGGCCGATCGCATCGGGCACGCGTACTTATTTTGCGGTACGAGAGGTACTGGTAAAACGACGATTGCAAAAATACTTGCAAAAGCAGTAAATTGTGAGCATCCAGTAGATGGTAATCCATGCAATGAATGTGCTATGTGTAAAGCAATAAAATCGCAAACATCAATGAATGTAATAGAAATCGATGCTGCTTCCAATAATGGTGTTGATAACATTAGAGAAATTGTAGAGGAAGTTAGATATTCCCCAACGGAAGGTAGATTTAAGGTATACATTATTGATGAGGTTCATATGCTTTCTGCAGGTGCATTTAATGCATTACTTAAGACGTTAGAAGAGCCGCCTGCGTATGTTATCTTTATATTAGCAACAACGGAGGTTCATAAAATACCGATTACAATCTTATCCCGTTGTCAAAGATACGATTTTAAGAGAATATCGGTAGATGAAATTAGTTTACGTCTAAATGAGCTTACCCAAAAAGAAGGTGTTAAAACTGAAGAGAAAGCAATTCGATATGTTGCAAGAGCAGCAGACGGCTCTTTACGTGATGCACTTAGTTTATTAGATCAATGTATCGCTTTTTACTTAGGTAAGACCCTAACATATGATAATGTGTTAGAAGTACTTGGAACGGTAGACGTTGAGGTATTTGCAACATTACTTCGTTATATACGAAAGGGCTCAGTAGCAGATTGTATTGCTATGTTAGAGGAATTAATAGTTACTGGGCGAGAGTTAACACAGTTTACCGTTGATTTTACATGGTACTTAAGAAATTTATTACTTGCTAAAACTTCCGATGATTTGGAGGATATATTAGAAGTATCAACGGACCAACTGATGCTTTTAAAGCAAGAAGCGGATAGCGTTGATGCAGAAACCTTAATCAGGTTTATCAGGATTTTTTCTGAATTATCAAATCAAATAAAATATGCGACGCAAAAAAGAGTTTTAATTGAAGTTGCATTAATTAAGTTATGTAAGCCTGCAATGGAGACAAATTACGACTCCATAGTGAATCGTTTAAAAAAGATTGAGGAACAATTAGAGCAAGGTGTTTATACTGGACCTCCAAAAGTTGTAACAGAAGAGGTAAAAACAGAAGAGAAACCAGTGGTATTGCAAAAAGCATTAACTGAAGATTTGAAGGCAATTGCGAAAGAATGGAAATCTATTTTAATGAAAATGCCCCCATTAGTCAGGGTAGTATTAGTTAGTGCAAAGCCAACACCTCTTGAGGATAATAGACTTATGTTACTATTTAACAATGAAATAGATAAGGATATTATTGATGCAGATGAGCATATCAAAGATATACAAAAGGCAATTGCTGAGGTAACTGGAAAAGAAGTTGAAATACAAACGAAGCTAGTAAGTGAAGGAGAATCCATGGATGATTTTCCGGATCTAACAAAAATAATAAAGAATATCCCAATTGAATATGTGGATTAATTGGAGATAGGAAGGAGCTTTTTTATGGCAAAAAGAGGAGGATTTCCAGGAGGAATGCCTGGAAACATGAATAATCTGATGAAGCAAGCGCAAAAGATGCAGAAACAGATGGAAGAAAAGACAAAAGAGATGGAAGAAAAAGAATGGGAAGCAAGTGCTGGTGGTGGTGCCGTTACTGTTAAAGTATCTGGTAAAAAAGAAGTTGTTTCCGTAAAACTTTCAAAAGAAGTAGTTGACCCAGATGATGTTGAAATGTTAGAAGATTTAATCGTTGCGGCAACAAATGAAGCATTAAGAAAGATGGATGAAGAATCATCTCAAGCAATGAATAGTATAGCTGGAGGTCTTGGAAACTTCGGAGGCCTTGGAGGCTTATTCTAATAGAAAAATATTCGTTCGTTTTGGGCTGTTGTAGATATGTACTACAATAGCTCTTTTTTAATTGATATTTTAGGTACAATAGGGTGAGAATAATCAAAGTATTTTTATTCCATCACTTGTTAGTTTTAATACTATGTGGAATTGTAAGATACATTTTAATCTAGTTTATATATTTTGAATAGAGCAAAAGTCAGAACCTAAGTATCACTTGAAAATTATAGGTATTTAAAGTATCATTAAGAAAGAGAATTAGGTTGAAATAAATTATTAGAGGTAATCGCGTGAATTATTATAGTAGTCAAATCAGTAAACTAATAGAAGAATTAGGGCGGCTTCCAGGCATAGGATCAAAATCCGCACAGCGATTGGCATTTCACATAATTAATATGCCAGAGGATCAAGTGAAACGATTATCCCAGACAATTGTAGATGCAAAAATGAATGTACGTTATTGCAAGGAATGTCAAACGCTAACCGATAAAGAACTTTGCCCAATATGTGCCAGTGAAAAGCGCAACCATAAAACAATTATGGTTGTAGAAAATACAAGAGACTTAGCGGCCTATGAAAAAACAGGAAAATATGATGGTGTATATCATGTTTTACATGGGGCAATATCACCAATGCTAGGAGTTGGGCCAGCCGATATTAAGCTTAAGGAATTAATGTTAAGACTTCAAGGAGATGTAGATGAAGTTATTATTGCTACGAATTCTAGTTTAGAAGGAGAAGCAACAGCAATGTATATTAGTAAACTAGTTAAACCTGCAGGAATAAAGGTAAGTAGAATTGCAAGCGGAGTACCAGTGGGCGGAGACCTTGAGTATATTGATGAAGTGACCTTACTAAGAGCACTAGATGGAAGAGTGGAGCTATAGGTTTAGAGGAGGCAAATATGGCAGACGAAAATGTTTTAGCCGGTGGAATTGATACTCTTTATACTATGAAGGAAAATTTACTTGAGCTTGAGGGTTATAAAGAGAAAAGTTTAGAATTAGCAAAAGAAGAAGAACGACTAGAGAAGGCCATCTTAGCAAAGGAAAAGGCAATTTCAGAAGAAATCGCGGAAGTTACTAAAAAAAGAAAAGATGAAATTGAAGAGTCCTTTGAAGAACAGATAAGTAAGACAAGGGCACGACTTAAGAAAGTAAAATCTAAAAAGGACAAGCTGAAAGACTCTAAGATTTCGGAACGTATCAAAATTGAAACTTCTGATTTAGTAGAAGAAAGAAGGCAATTAAACGAAGAGGTAAAATCTATATTTCGATTAAATCACATCTCCAGAGCGTATAATAATCGCCTTTTTTATGCCCTTTTTATGCCACAAGGAATAAAAGATTTATTCATAATACTAATCACAATTCTAGTTTGCTTTTTACTAATACCAGTTGGAATTTATCATTTCTTTTTACCACAAAGCTTTTTATGGATCGTCATTACGTATTTTGTAACGGTAATTGTATTTGGTGCGTTATATTTTAGAATAAATCATGTAACAAAGGAAAAGCATCAAGAGGGAGCAAGACAATTACGAAGTAGTAGAAGAAAGTTAGTAGAAAATGCTCGAAGAATAAAGGCTGTTGAGAAGGCTATACGTAAGGACAAAGACGAAAGTGCGTATGGACTTGACAAGTACAATAATGAGATCGAACAATTAGAGTCTGAGGTAGTTAGTATCACAGAAGAGAAAAAAGCTGCGTTAGTAAATTTTGAAACGAACACAAAATTAATTATTGCAGAGGAAATTAAGAATCGTCAAAAAGCTGAATTAGAAGAGTTAAAAAGAAATTATGATAGGGTATATGAAGAACAACGTAATGCGGAAGAGAAAGTGACAAAGTATTCTTTGGACATTTCAAGAAAATATGAATCATTCGTTGGAAAAGAAAATATGTCTATTGTAAAAATTGAGCGTTTAATAGCATTAATTGAGTCAGGAGAAGTGTCAAAGGTTTCTGATGCAATAGCTGTCAACAAAAATGAAAATAATATAACAGAAAATCAGTAAAGTCTATTTATCATAGCGATGTAGGAATCGATTGTTTCGGATTGGAATTATAATTACAATACAGAGTCAATATTATTACTACGTCCCTTAAGCATGTAAGAAAAAATAAAAAATTATTATCATAAAAAAGCTTCAATATTTGGTATGCGTAAGAAATTATGCATATGCATTTATTGAAGCTTTTTTCTATTTATGTGAGTAAATAAATTTATGAAATCCGTTGTAGGTAAAGCAAAAAGTGTCTGCGAAAGGACACAGTTAATTAAAATTCAAGTTGGCGCATGCAATGACGAATGCCATGATAAATATTATCCACTAACGACATAACAATTCCTAATCTAGTAGTCTGTAAGAGCATTTGATCAAATAAACCAGATAAATTAACAATTCCGGTTACAAATAAATCACCCACGTAAGGAAGATCCTTATCCACGCCTGCACCAGGTTTTAAAGGACCTTCACCCAAAGTAAAATAACCAACATGAGAAGCTCTTCCAAGGGATGCATCAATGGCAATAATTAATGGATTTTTATGTTCTTTGTTTATTTTATCAACGGTTTCTTTTAAATTTTTTGCATGAACTGGGTTTTCTAAAGTTCCATAAACAATATAATTTTTTGAATTTAAAACGGATAGTTTGTAACCAAGTAATGGGCCAAGACAATCACCAGTTGCCCTGTCAGAGCCGATACATAAAAAAATAAGGGTCTTAGTTGTGTAAGAATTATTTTCTAACAAATTAAGTAAAGTGCTACTAAATTCAAATATAGAATGATGTTCTTTGGAATTAAAATAAAAAATTTTTCTGTCTTTTTCAAGATATTGTTTCAAATTAAATCCACCTTTCCTAGGTTTTTATATAAGCGTAAGTAAAAAAAGTTATACACTCTTAATATTTTCAGTCAGAAATTTCATATCTTTTACAAAGTATTTCCAACCATGGAGATAATAGACATAAAACAGTAAGATGAAATATTCGTATTTTTGACAAATTAGAGTGTAAATCGATAAAAAAAAGAGAGAAATAGTAAGAATAATTTTTAGGTATGGTGAAATCTATAGAAACAAAACGAAGAGTTGTTACAAAATAGGTAGTTAATTTTGACAAAAACAGCACATTTGTTATGTTAGGATGCATTTAAATATAGAATAAAAGCTCAAACTAGGAGGATGGTGTTACTATGATAGAAAATATATATAGTGGCGATACAACAAAAAATTCGCATACTGGAAAATCAAACACAAAAATTAAAACACCAAAGAATGTTAGACAAATTGGAAAAATCGGAGATTCCTTTCAAATTTATGTTGAAGATTATGTAAAAACATATACAAGGCAGCTTGCAGAAGGTGACTATTCTGAGAGGTGTATTGCAATTTTAATTGGGGAATATCGAGTAATGGATGGTATAAAGGATGTCTTTATTTATGGCGCAATAGGGACGAGCAATGCCTATAAAGATGAAAAAATTGAGTTTAGTGAAGGGGTCTGGACCAATATATATGAGGTGATTAAACAATACTTTCCAGATGGTGAAATTGTAGGATGGTACTTTGGAGGGACAAGTTTTGGGCTAGAAGAAACCAAGCGATTACAACAAGTCCATATTGATAACTTTGGCGGAGGAGATAAAGTACTACTTACTTATGATATTTTAGAGAGAGAAGATAATTTTTATTTATATGAGAATGGCAGCATGGTTTTGCAACCGGGTTATTACATATATTACGAAAGAAATGAAGAAATGCAAAACTATATGGTGGATCATAAGAAGGTAAAACAAGAAGAATTGCTTGTGGAGGATCGGGCAATAAAAGAAATTCGGACAAAAATTCAAGAGAAGCAGCCACTACCTATGAATGAGAAAGATCAAAAAGCTGTTCTAAGACTTACTTATGCTGCAGGTACTTTAATCATGGTAGTTGCAGTTGTTGTGATAGTTACAATTATGAATAATAGCGAGAAAATGAAAACCCTTGAACAGGCCTTGGATACAATAAGCAATCGGCTGACAGCTCAAGATAATGATAAGAATAGCAACAACAATGAAGATGTAGGAAATATATTTGACATAGATGAAGAAGAGACTCTCCCAGCGTCTAATACAAATGGGAATAAAGAGGACAACCCATCTAATAATCAAGATGATAATAATACACAAGCAAAAGTAACCAAAGCGTTAGATGATACGGAGTCTAATAATGATAATGATGAAAATAATCAACCAGATGGTAATGCAGATAATGGCACATCAACCAATAATGAAAATCAACAAATAAGTCCAACGCCATCGGATATTAGTTCAAATACACAAGTGACACAAGCACCGAACAAGGAAGAAGTAGATTCAAATGATAATAAAGAGGTTGCTGATCCAAATAAGAAAGCAGATGAAGTTATAGATTCAGAAACTGCCAAAGAATCTACAGAAACTTCGAAAGAATCCACAGAAACAAGTGCAATGGACCCATCTAAATTAAGAAAATATACAGTAAAATCAGGCGATACAATTGCTGGTATTTGTATGAAACTCTATGGTGATTATGGAAATATGAAAACAATTAAAGAGTTAAACCAGCTTGTTGATGAGAATAAAATATTTGAGGGACAAGTATTACTTATACCTTAGTAAAAATTCAATTTGTTCTATAAAGCTTAAGTATTACGTAAATTAAGAAAAAGAATAGTGATTATTTTGGAAAAATAGAGTATAATCGAAAATAAACATAAAGAACAAAATTGAGAGGTTACAATGGAAAAAATCAAGAGGGGAAATTTAAGAGCAGATGAGCTGAATAAGCAAAAGAAGCAAAAAAGAAAAAAAATTAGCCTTACAGTTGTAATAGCTCTGATCGCTGTATGTGTTTTAATAATGGGCATAGTTGTTTATAATAGCAAGTTTAAATCCTATAGTGGATATGAGGTAGCAGGTACAACAGAACTTAGTAATACTACAGGAAGCTCTTATTTATCCTATAAAACGGGCGTAGTAAAAATATCAAGAGATGGCATAGAAGCAATGAATTCAGAAGGTAAAGCATTATGGAATGTTAGCTACAATATGAAAGATCCTATTGCTGCCGTATGTGGAAACTATGTAGCAGTTGCAGACCGTGGAGGGACAACCCTAATAATTATTAATGGGCATGGAGAAGCCAATACAATTACAACATTGTATTCCATAGAACAAGTTGAGGTTGCTTTACAAGGAGTAACAGCGGTGTTAACGAGCGACTCACAGGAAAATTATATCGATCTTTATAGCTTTGATAGCCAAAGTAGTTTAGTAAATATGAATACGAATACAAATAAACACGGATTTCCTGTAGATATAGCATTATCTATGGATGGTACAAAACTCATAACCTCCTATATTGCTACAGATGGAGATGCTATTAAAAATTGGGTGACTTTTTATAGCTTTACAGATTATGGAGAAAACTTATCGGATAATACCGCTGGTTCAGTTTCATTTGAGAATATTATTCCGGAAATAAAATTCCTTACAAATGATCTAATTTGTATTTATAAGGATAATGGCTTTATTTTATACTCAATGAAGGAATTACCCGAAGTAGTTGATATTCAGGATATAAATGGGGAAATTGAGAGTACATTTACAAATAGCAGTTTTATAGGATTTGTAGTGCGTGGAACAGAGTCTGATAATAGCAAAAAATTGGTTCTATATGATTATTCAGGGAAAAAGCAGTTAGAACAAGAAATTCAAGTCTCTTATGATAAAGTTACAATGACGGAAGATTTAATCGTATTTTATAGCCCATTAACAAGTGATCTTTATAACTTAAAAGGAAAGCATTTGTTTTCTAGTACATTTTCTAAAAATGTAAACTATATCTTTCCAACGGATAAGTCAAACTATTTACTGTATGTTAGTGATACAGCAATGGAGCGAATAAAATTAAACGGGACGAAGGAGGAGTAAGATGAATTTATTAGTGGCTATCGTATTAATTATTCTGGTTATTAGTGCTTATAGAGGGATGAAGACTGGACTTATAAAGACTGTTTTCTCAATTTTTTCAATGATTATTGCATTGGTTTTAACTTTATGGCTAAGCCCAATGATAAGTAAAATGGTACAATCCAACGATGCAATATTTGACTATTTTACTCAAAAGGTTGAAAAGGCAATTCCTACTGAGGAAATAGGTACAAAAATTAGTGATCAGATGAATTTTATTGATAACTTACCTTTACCAGCATCATTAAAGACAACGATTATTGAAAATAATAATACGGATACTTATGTTGCATTAGCAGTAGATAATTTTTCATCTTATATTAGTCATTCAATAGCAGCTATTATAATAAATGCAATTACCTTTGTAGTTACGTATCTTATCATATCTATACTTTTACGTGTAATTTGTATGGTATTGGATATTATTAGTAAGCTGCCAATATTGCATCAAATCAATAAATTATCAGGACTTTTTGTGGGAATTATACATGGAATGATCCTTGTTTGGATCCTGTTTGTATTATTAACTGCACTTACAAGTACGGAGATTGGTCAAAAAGCCTTTGCAATGATAAATGAAAGTGCATTTTTGTCTTATATTTACAATAATAATATAATATTAAACTTCATTACCAATATATCTAAGGTATTATTTTAATAAATAATAGGAATATAAAATTTTAAAGATGTCTCAAGAGAGTGTTTTTAATTTGTGATTTTAGTTGTTTTATTGCAAATATTTGCAAAGAAACATAAAATCCATATTATATATAAGCTAATTTGGGACATCTTATTCTTTTACTAAGATTAACAAAAAAGCATTTAACTAAAACTTGAAATTCTTTTAAGATTGGAGTATACTGGCCGTGTAAGCACTTACATTCTTATTAACCTTAAAGTAGGAATGTAATAAGCAAGTAGAGAGGTCTGGTTGCTGCAACAATCCAATAAAGATTGTTGTCATGAATAAACATAACGTAAAGGAGTAATAGATATGAACGAAGTTTTAGAGCGTTTTCAGAAATTAGGAATTATCCCAGTAGTAAAAATTGATAATGCAAAAGATGCAGCACCTTTAGCAAAAGCATTATGCGAAGGTGGTCTTCCAGTAGCTGAAGTAACATTCCGTACAGAAGCAGCAGAAGAAGCAATCCGTTTAATGGTAGAAGCATGCCCAGATATGTTTGTTGGTGCAGGTACTGTATTAACAACTGAGCAGGTTGATAGAGCAGTTGCAGCAGGAGCAAAATTCATCGTTAGTCCTGGTTTAAATCCTAAAATTGTTAAATACTGTGTAGAAAAAGGGGTTCCTATTACACCTGGTACATCTAGCCCAACAGATATCGAACAAGCAATCGAATTAGGATTAGAAGCAGTAAAATTCTTCCCAGCAGAAGCATCTGGTGGTCTTGCTAAGATTAAAGCTATGGCAGCTCCATATGTAAACATGATGTTTATGCCAACAGGTGGAATCAATCAAAAGAATTTAATTTCCTACCTTGATTTCCCTAAAATTTTAGCTTGTGGTGGTAGCTGGATGGTAAGCGATGCCCTAATCAATGCTGGTGAATTTGATGAAATTAAGAGATTAACTAGAGAAGCAGTTAACACAATGCTTGGATTCGAATTAAAACACGTTGGAATCAATGCTAAGAGCGAAGATGAAGCAGATAGTGTAGCTACATCTTTCGAAAAATTATTTGGTTTTGCTAAAAACGTAGGAAACAGCTCTATCTTTGCTGGTAGTGCAGTTGAAGTAATGAAACAACCATATCTTGGAGCTAATGGTCATATTGCTATTCAAACAAACTATATTGAAAGAGCAGTTTACCATATGGAACTTCAAGGTTTTGAATTTGATAAAGAAACTGCAAAATATAAGAATGGCAAGATGGTTGCAATTTACCTAAAAGGTGAAATTGGCGGTTTTGCTGTACATTTAGTTCAGAAATAAGAATTTTAATTATATAGAGTAGTAGAGTTATAATGAAAAGGTGTATGGATAAAAATATCCTTGGAAATGGTATTTCCAAAGATATTTTCATCCTACACTTTTTTATTTTAAAATAGTTTCTATCCTTTTTTTACTCAGAAGATAATTTATATCTTTAGAGTAAAAAAAGATAAATTAATCAGTTCATAAATAATTTTATCTTTTTATCAAATACTATAAAAAATTAGCCTTGTCAGGGTGTTATAAAAGCAGTATTTAAGCGTATATGCATGGAATTTAAAAAAAATGATAAAAAAGTTTAAAAAAAGTGTTGACATACTCTTTGAGTAGTGCTATAATCAATTTTGCTGATGCGGCACTGAAACAAACAGCCCAACAGCAAAGAGTTCTAAAGTGTTTAAAATAAAGCGCTTTAGTAATGTAAGAACATTGATAACTGAACAGTGAAACAACCTTGAAATTCGTTGAGAATAAAAATCCAGACAGAAATGTTTGGTATAGAACTGTGAAAGATCGTAAGATCTGACACAACCCTAAAATCAGTAACGGAAACAAGATAAGCTAAACTTTTTAGTAAAAAAGTCAGCCTTGTTCTGAATTAAAGATTAAACTTTTTTTGAGAGTTTGATCCTGGCTCAGGATGAACGCTGGCGGCGTGCTTAACACATGCAAGTCGAACGAAGCACTTAAG